>DATIXX010000045.1 GCA_035518095.1 Burkholderiales bacterium
GCCAGATGACAAAGAGGAGCAGCAACAAGGCGAGCAGCGTCAGAGCAATCGCGGGTATTTTTTTCTTGCGCGATGTGTCGGGAGTCGTCGTCATGTGAGTCGCGCCGGGCTTTCAGTTTTGAAAGAAGATCAGCCATACAGCAAGCGAAAACAGCGCGGTCAATGCCGGATAGGTCAATGCCATTGGCGTCAGCCAAGACCCAAGGTTCGTCTTATTCTGGACTACGTGAACGATCACGGTGAGGCTGACACCGGCGACGATGCAGAACAGCCAGTCCGGAAAGTACGCGCCAAGCACGCTGATGGAGGGCGCAAGCGTACAACCCGTTAGCAGTGAGCTTGCTAAGATTGCCAAGCCGCGCTTTTTCATAGCTTGTTCTCTCAATCAGCTAAGTACGCCGAACGACACACATTTATGCTTCTTGCGACAAACGCGGCGCCCTCTTAATTCTCCAAGAATAATGTGTTCGACTCAACTGTATGCGCGGCGCAGTCGCTCTGGACAATTACGGAAGCGTACATGGGATAATCGCATAAGTACCGATGCCTCTAATGAAACTCCATCGCGATAAGGACGCGGTACATGAGTGTGCGAGACGTTGTGGCATGCGGCGCCATTGCTTCCAATATAATTTATTGAACAATTAGTTATTACTCTTATTGGCGGAGAGTGAGGGATTCGAACCCCCGACAATATGTTGGCGGAAGGTGTGAGATTCGAACTCACGAGAGGCTTGCGCCCCTGCCGGTTTTCAAGACCGGTGCCATCAACCACTCGGCCAACCTTCCGTTATCCATTTTTAGCGTAAACGGTTTTAGCTCCGGCATAACCTGCAAGCAGGTTTGCCTTCATTGGAGCAGGCTGCGCATGCTCCAACACCGCCGCAATAGACCACTCTGCCAACTCTCCTTTAGTGCGCATCATAAATCCTAACGCTTTGTTTTGTCTAAGTTACGTTTTTCACGGCTTGAAACTTTCGGTGCGGCCGAGTAGTCTTAAGCGCTGAGCATGTGCTCAAGCTAATTTTCGAGGAGCAGTCTTAATGCAACCGGATATACAAGCAACCGTACCATCAACAGAACTGGCTCTGGTCCAGCACAAGGTGCTGCGCAACACCTACTTGATGCTGGGCTTGACCATGATTCCAACGGTGATCGGCGCGACAGTCGGCACCGCAACCAATTTTACGTTCCTGGCGCAGCATCCGATCGCGGGTCCGTTGCTGATGCTGGCGGCGATGTTCGGATTGATGTTTGCAGTGGGCGCAACGCGCAACAGCATCTGGGGGGTAGTACTGCTGCTGGCTTTTACTTTTGTAATGGGCTGGTGGCTGGGGCCGATGCTGCAATACGCTCTGCACTTCAGAAACGGCGGGCAACTGATAGGAATAGCTGCCGGCGGAACCGGGGTAATTTTCTTTACTCTCGCGGGAATCGCGACTTTCACCCGGAAGGATTTCAGCTTCATGGGCAAGTTCCTGCTGGTCGGGTTGGTTCTGCTGTTCGTTGCCTCAATCGCCAATTTGTTTTTCCAGATTCCCGCCGCATCCATGACGCTTTCGGCGCTGATAATTCTTTTGTTCTCGGGCTATATCCTGTATGACGTAAGCCAAATCATACACGGCGGCGAAACCAACTACGTCATGGCCACTCTCAAGATCTATCTCGACATATATAATATTTTCATCAATCTGCTGAATTTGCTGCTGGCATTCTCCGGACAGCGGGATTGAACTCGTTCTTAATTTAAAAAGGGCGGCTTCGGCCGCCCTTTTTATTTGGCTCTCTCGAACAGAGCGATTGACTCGATATGCGAGGTATGCGGGAACATGTTTATCACTCCCGCCGCTTCGAGCCGGTAGCCCTTTGCATGCACCAGCACCGCTGCGTCCC
Source organism: Burkholderiales bacterium (assembly GCA_035518095.1). Taxonomy (NCBI): domain Bacteria; kingdom Pseudomonadati; phylum Pseudomonadota; class Betaproteobacteria; order Burkholderiales; species Burkholderiales bacterium. The sequence goes on from DATIXX010000045.1 coordinate 1,894, forward strand.
GCGCCAGCGTCGCGGGATTGCAGGAAATATAGACGATGCGCAATGGTGCGCGCTCCCCCAGCGCTTTCACCACCGCTACTGCGCCATCGCGCGGCGGATCCAGCAACATCTTGTCAAAACTGCCGTAATCGGCCAATGAGGCTTCGGTGGCTTGAAACAGGTTTGCGACATGGAAATCGGTTAATTCGGTCAATTCATTATGCGCAGCGTTTTCTTCAGCACGCCGCGCGAGTTCCGCCCCGCCTTCTATCCCCACCACCACCGCCCCGCGGCGCGCTGCAGGCAAAGCGAAATTTCCCAGGCCGCAGAATAGATCAGCGATCCGCTCGCCCGGACCCGGATCCAGCAATTGCATAGCGCGGCGCACCAGCACTTGGTTCATGGCGTGATTGACCTGGGTGTAGTCGGTCGGATGAAACGCCAGGACCAAGTCGAACTCGGGAAGCGTGTAATAAAGCCCGGGCCTATTATCAGGGTAAAAAGCGTACGCGGATTCGGGACCTGCCGGCTGCAGGTAAAAATATACCCCATGATAATCGGCGAATCTCTTAAGCAATTCCTCGTCTGCGCTATTCAATTCGTCCAAAACGCGCAACACCAGCACGTCCGCCGCTTCTCCGACCGCCAATTCGATTTGCGGTATTCGCTCGCGCAGGGATAAGGAGGCAATTAACACGCGCAGCGGTTTAATCAGTTCCGAAATCCTTCGCGGCAGGATTTCGCAGCTTTGCATATCGGCAACAAAGCTGCTGTGCTTCTCGTGAAAGCCCACCAGCACGCCGCCTTTCTTCGAAACATGGCGCACAGCAAACCGCGCCTTGTGCCGGTACTCCCAATCCGGCCCGTAGATCGGCGACAGCAGCGTTTCTGCTTTGACTTTGCCGATGTACCAAAGAGTGTCCTCGAGTATGCGCTGTTTCGCAGCCACCTGGGCTTTTGCGTCAAGATGTTGCAAGCTGCAGCCGCCGCAAATTCCAAAGTAGCGGCAGCGCGGTGCAATCCGCATGGAGCTTGGGCGCAGAATGCGCTCAGCTTTGCCAAACTCGCAGTTTGTTTTTTTGCGATAAGCCGAGTAAACGACCGCTTCGCCCGTCAGCGCATGTTCGATAAAGGCAACCTTGCCGGCAACATGCGCCACGCCGCGACCTTCCTGATCCAGGGATTCAATGACGGCTTCGGATGACAATCGCGAACCCTAGAATTTAGGCGGCGCGCCATTCACTCAAAAATTCGCGCCAGTGCGCCTCCGGACTTTTGCTTAGGCTTGCCCGCACCAGTTCGCATTCGCGCCGGTACTGCTCATTACTGAACGCCCCGCGCACCAGCTGAAAGCGCAAATACAGCAAATACGTGTTCGCGGCGTCCGTCTCGCAGTAATTGCGAATCGAGGTGGTTTTGCCTTTTTGGTATGCCTCCCATATTTTTGACCCGTCCATGCCCAGTTTGCCTGGAAATCCAATGAGCCTCGCGATTTCATCCAGTGGAACATTATTGCGGGGTTGGTAAAGCGCGAGCAAGTCCATTAGATCCAAATGGCGCAGATGGTACCGGCTGATGTAATTGTTCCACTTAAACTCCTTGTCATTCTCGCCCATGTCCCAGTAGCGCGCGGCAGGAATGCCGTGGATCAGGCTCCGGTAATGCAATACCGGCAAATCGAAACCGCCGCCGTTCCAGGAAACCATCTGCGGAGTATATTTTTCGATTCCTTCGAAAAAGCGCCGGATCAGATCGGCCTCTGTGGATTTTGCGTCGCCCAGAGACCAGGCCGTGAAACCGTCCTTGTCGCGCAAGACGCAGGCGATCGCCACTATACGCTGGAGATGCGGCGGCAGAAAATCGCTGCCGCTCGATTGGCGGCGCTGCTGAAACGCCATTTCGGCAATCTGATGCGCTGGCAGCTCGGGATCGAGCGCGTGAAGACCGCGCAAGCCCTCAATGTCAGGAACTGTTTCGATGTCGAAAGCAAGGACTGGCGTCATCAATTACGCCGGAAATACGCCGGTGGATAGATAGCGGTCCCCGCGATCGCACACGATTGATACGATCACCGCGTTTTTTGCTTCAGCGGAAACCTGCAGCGCCGCCCAAAGCGCGCCGCCTGAAGAGATGCCTGCGAAGATGCCTTCTTCTTGGGCCAGTCTGCGCGTCATTTCCTCCGCATCCCGCTGGCTTACCTCTATCACGCGGTCCACCCGCCTGCGGTCGAATATCTTGGGGAGATACTGTTCAGGCCATTTGCGAATGCCGGGTATCTGCGAACCCTCGGTAGGCTGACAGCCTATAATCTGGATCGCCGGATTCTTTTCCTTGAAAAAACGCGAGCAGCCCATGATAGTGCCGGTTGTGCCCATGCTGCTTACGAAATGCGTGATCTTGCCCTGGGTATCGCGCCATATTTCGGGCCCGGTACCCTCGTAGTGGGACAGCGGATTATCCGGATTGGCAAATTGATCAAGTATGATGCCCTGCCCCTCATCGCGCATGCGTTCGGCGGTGTCCCGCGCCGCCTCCATGCCTCCTTTTTCCGGCGTGAGCACAAATTCCGCGCCGAAGGCCTTCATCGTCTGGCGCCGCTCCAGGCTCAAATGTTCGGGCATCACTAGAATCATTCGGTAACCCATCATCGCTGCGGCCATCGCCAGCGCGATTCCGGTATTACCGCTGGTCGCCTCGATTAAGGTGTCACCCGGTTTAATGTCACCGCGCGCCTGCGCGCGCGTGATCATCGAAAGCGCCGGGCGGTCCTTCACCGACCCCGCAGGATTGTCGCCTTCCAACTTGACCAGGACGGTATTGGTCGTATTCCCTGGAATCCGCTTCAGCATGACCAGCGGCGTATCGCCCACGAACTGCTCGATGGTTTTATACATGCGGTACTCTCAAAATGCCACACTTATATCATAGCCAATGCCGCGCCCGAATTTGCAAACTGCATCAGGAAGCGCGCCTAAATTTGACCCAGCAAGCACTCGACGTAACGTGCGACACCTTCCTCTACGGTCAAAAACGGCTCCTCGTACCCCGCGCTGCGCAAGGCGCTGATATCGGCCTGGGTGTAATGTTGGTATTTTCCCTGCAGTGTTTCCGGGAACGGTATGTAACGAATAATACCCTGTCCCTGCATTTGCTTTAGAGTCAATTGGGGTGTCCTTTTCCGGCAGGCGTTGACGGTGGCCACCGCGACATCGTTGAAGGTCTGAGACGCCCCGGTGCCCACGTTGAAAATCCCGGATATCCCGGGTTGATCCAGAAAAAACAGATTAACCTTTATTACGTCCTCGACGGATACGAAGTCACGCCGTTGCTCGCCGTCTGTATAGCCCCCGCTGCCGTGAAATAAATTAACATTTCCGGAGGCTCGGAATTCATCAAAAAAATGCAGAGCCACAGATGCCATTTTTCCCTTGTGGCGCTCGCGCGGGCCGTATACGTTGAAATAGCGCAGGCCGGCGACCTGCGCACTGCGTTCATCCAGTCTGCGCCGCACCATCTGATCGAACAAAAACTTGGAATAGCCGTAAACATTAAGCGGCATTTCATGTTCGCGCGCTTCCTTGAATACCTTGCCCGCGCCGTAGACCGCGGCCGAGGAGGCATAAATGAAAGGCACATCTTCGTCGCGGCAATAATCCAGCAACTGCGCAGAATAACGGTAATTGTTTTGCAGCATATAGCGGCCGTCGCTCTCGGTGGTATCCGTGCACGCGCCCTGGTGCAGAACGGCGCTGATAGTGTCATCAAAATCGCCTTCCATCAAACGCTCGAGAAAAGCGTCTTTCTCAAGGAAGTCTGCGATTTCGCAATCAACCAGATTGGCGAATTTATCGGCGGGTCTTAACTCATCCACGGCAAGGACGTCGGTTTCTCCGCGCTGATTTAGCGCTTTCACCAGATTTGAACCGATAAACCCGGCGGCTCCCGTTACAACCGTGTACATGGCCTGTTTTCCTTAACTCGCAAAAAGCTCTTCCCGGTGCACTACCGCGGTACCAAGTTTGCCGACCACAATGCCTGCGGCGCGGTTCGCGATACGCACCGCATCCTGCAAATCCGCTCCGCTTGCCAGCATCACCCCCAACGCCGCGATGACGGTATCGCCCGCACCGCTGACATCAAATACTTCCCGGGCCTGGGCGGGCACATTCACCATTTTTCGATCGCTGAACAGGGTCATGCCCTCCTCGCTGCGTGTAATCAGCAATGCTTGTAATTTCAGCTTTTCGATGAGTTGACGGGCTTTTTCCGCAAACTCGCGCTCGTTTTTCCATCCTCCGACAACCTGTCGGAATTCCGCCCGGTTTGGGGTAAGAATCGTGGCGTTGCGGTAGCGATCAAAATCGTCTCCTTTGGGATCAACCAGCACCGGCTTCCCGGACCGCTTCACCATGCTTATCATTTTCGCGATATGCGTTAGACCGCCTTTACCGTAATCAGACAATACAACTACGTCGCAGGATGGGAGCTTCTTTTCAAAGTCGGCGAGCTTCGACACCAACACTTCGTGGCTGGGCTGGATGTCGAAATCAACCCTCAACAATTGCTGCTGACGCCCGATGACGCGCAACTTAACGGTGGTGGCAATCGCATTATCACGGTGCAGCAGCGAAGGGATTTGTTCAGCGCGCAACAGACGTTCCAGGCAGGCGCCTGCTTCATCATTGCCTATTACCGAAAGCAATTCCGCTTGCGCGCCGAGCGCCGCGACGTTGCGTGCCACGTTGGCGGCGCCGCCCGGACGCTCCTCTGTCCGTTCGATCTTCACCACCGGCACCGGAGCTTCCGGGGAAATGCGGCTCACATCGCCGAACCAGTAACGGTCCAACATCACATCGCCAACCACCAGCACGCGCGCTTTACTCATGGCGTGAAAATCAACTCCGGCCAGCGCGCCGGCATTCGTTCGTGCTCTCATGCTTGGCTTCCTGACATTTCCCTGTTGATTTCGTGCAAAGCCCGCAGCGGATCGGCCGCCCGCGTCACCGGCCGGCCAACCACTAAATAATCAGCTCCGTTGAGCACGGCTTGGCGCGGCGTCACCACGCGCAACTGGTCGTCATGATTAACCTGCGCCAGCCTGATGCCGGGTGTGACCACGCAGAATTCCGGGCCAAAATGCTTTTTCAACTCACGCGCTTCACGCCCCGAACATACCACGCCATCGGCCCCGCATTGATGCGCAACGCGTGCGAGCCGTAACACGGCACCATCGATCTCGCCGCTAATTCCCAGCTGGCCGAGCTCTTCGCGTCCCATGCTGGTCGGGACCGTGACTGCAATCAGCAGCGGCCGCGGCAGAACACCGCCCACAGCTTCGCGTGCCGCGGTAAGCATGGAGCTGCCACCCAGCGCATGCACGCTGAGCATCCACACGCCAAGCCTTGAAGCTGCTTTGCAGGCCTGGGCAACCGTATGCGGAATGTCGTGAAACTTCAAATCCAGGAACATGCCGAATCCGCGCCGCACCAGCTGCTCAACAAGCTGCGGACCGGCGGAAGTGAACAGTTCTTGTCCTATCTTTAAGCGGCACGCTTGAGGCTCGACCTTGTTCACGAACTGCAAAGCCGATTGCGCGTCGGCAAAATCCAACGCGACAATGGTGCGGGGTTCATTCATGCCGCCAGTTCGTCCTCTTCGGTCCTGCGCGGCGGGTAGGTCTCCCAGCCGCCGCAAGCCGGGCAATGCCAATAAAACTGCCGCGCCCGGAACCCGCAATTTTCACAACGGTACATGGCCAGACCACGAGTGTGGCTATGCACTAAATTCTTCATCAGTTCCAAATCATGGCGTCGCTCGAGCGGCGCCTCGAGCATTTGCGCTTCCAGCAGCTTGTCCAAGCCAAGTAAGGAAGGCGCGCGCTTCATTTCATAACGCACAAGCTGATACGCAGGCTCCGCGCCCTGGCGCGTTAGAGTTGCCTGAAACACCACATTTAACAGATCCAGCGAAGGATAATTGGAAAGATAGCCGCGCAGCAATTGCAGCCCTTCATCCGTCTTGCCCAATTGCCGGTAAGCATCGAGAAGCTTTTCCGCTATCTGGGAAAGATAAGCGGGATTCTGTGATTCGATGCGTTTCCAGGCCGCAATAGCTTTTTCATACTGCTTTTCGAGCATTTCCAAGTCGCCCAGCAAAATGCTGGCGCGCACGCATTTGCGGTGAGTCGCCAATGCCGCCTCCAAGTGTGGTCTGGCATTTTGGGCCCTGGAATGCATAATTTCATTGGCCGCCAGCTCGCAGTAAAAATTGGCGATTTCCTTCTGGTACGATTGATTGGTGATTTTATCAAGCTGTTGCGCAATCTGAATCGATTTTGACCAGTCCTTTTCCTGCTGGTAAATTTCCAGGAGATGCCTTGACGCCGGCTCCGCGTGAGGCGTACTTTGCAATTTGGTGAACAATTCTTCCGCGCGGTCAAGCAGCCCGGCCTTGAGATAATCTTTAGCCAGCTCAAACATTGCATTGAGCTTCTGCTCCTGCCCCAGGTCGGCGCGTTCCACCAGGTTCTGGTGCATGCGTATGGCGCGCTCCACTTCACCACGCCGCCGGAACAGATTGCCCAAGGCAAAATGCAGCTCCACCGTTTGCGGGTCTACCTTGACCACTTCAATGAACGCTTCTATCGCTTTATCGGGTTGCTCATTAAGCAAAAAATTCAGCCCTTTGAAATAGGACATGGGCAGTGCGCGCGACTCGGAAAGCAATTGCTTGATGTCGATGCGCGCGGCAATCCAGCCCAGACCGAAGAACAGCGGAAATGCGAGCAGCCACCAGAATTCAATTTCCATGCCGATTTTCAAAATGGGAAATTAATGGATACAGCAATATCGGACTGGCGAAATCAGACTTCATGCACGGCATGCTCGTTTTCTCGATCTTTCAGCTTGAGCTCGCGCTGCAGCGCCCGCATCTTGCGTTTTTGCCTGACGATGTAGCCTACGCTGGCCATAATTCCGACTGCCGCGCCGACGCAGAAGAAAACCAGCAGGATCAAAACCAACGGCGCCTGCCATTCATATCCCAGGTAGTAATGCAATACTGTAGTTTCGGTATTCTTTACCGCAAAGCCAAGCAGTAGCAGAAATAAGACAATTTTAAAGAACCACGAGACGTATCGCATATATGCGCGCAGAAATCCATATGTAACAAAGGCGGCATGTCACCGAATGCCGCCTTTGATTGGCTAACAGCAACGCTTTTTATTTTTTACTATCAACCCGCTCACGCAATTCCTTGCCCGCCTTGAAATGCGGCACGTATTTTTCCGGGACTTTCACTCTCTCCCCTGATTTGGGGTTGCGCCCGGTACGCGGCGGGCGGTAGTTCAGGCCAAAGCTGCCGAACCCCCTGATTTCGATGCGGCTACCTTGCGCCAGGCTTTTTGTCATAGCGTCCAATATCATTTTTACGGCGAGTTCCGCGTCTTTTGCCACCAGCTGCGGATAACGCCCTGCCAATTTTACGATCAGCTCGGACTTTGTCATGGTTTTTCCTTCATTGTTCGGTATTTTTAACATCCAGTTTTGCTTTTAGCAGCGCACCAAGATTAGTGGTACCGGTATTGGCGGCGCCCTCCGTTGCCATTTTCGACATTGCTTCTGTTTCTTCAGCCAGGTCTTTTGCCTTGATCGATAAATTAATATTGCGATTCTTGCGGTCGATGCCGATGATCATCGCCTTGACTTCATCGCCTTCCTTAATATGGGTGCGGATATCTTCAACACGATCCCGCGACACTTCAGACGCGCGCAAGTACCCTTCCACGTCGCTGTCCAGCGCAATCACAGCGCCCTTGGGATCAATCGACTTCACCTTTCCGGTCACCATGCTGTTTTTGTCGTGCGTTGCGATATAGCTGGTGAAGGGATCGCCGTCCAGCTGCTTGATGCCGAGAGAGATACGTTCGCGTTCAACGTCGATGGAAAGCACTACCGCTTCAACTTCATCGCCTTTTTTGTAATTGCGTGCCACGGTTTCACCCGGCTGAGTCCACGACAAGTCTGACAGGTGTACCAGCCCGTCTATGCCGCCCGGCAGGCCGATGAATATTCCAAAATCGGTGATTGACTTGATTTGCCCGCGTACCCGGTCACTCTTCTTGTGATTGTGAGCGAATTCTTCCCATGGATTGGGCTTGCACTGTTTCATTCCCAGGGAAATGCGGCGGCGTTCCTCATCAATTTCCAGAATCATCACTTCCACTTCATCCCCGAGCTGCACCACTCGGGACGGATGAACATTCTTATTGGTCCAGTCCATCTCGGACACGTGCACCAAGCCCTCGATGCCCTGCTCGATTTCAACGAATGCGCCGTAATCGGTCAGGTTGCTCACCTTGCCGAAAAGTCGCGTACCCTGTGGGTAGCGGCGGGAAAGCCCGACCCAGGGGTCATCGCCCAGCTGTTTAAGCCCCAGCGACACGCGGTTCTTTTCCTGGTCGAACTTGAGTACCTTGGCTTCGACTTCATCGCCGACGGACAGGATTTCGGAAGGGTGACGCACGCGGCGCCACGCCAGGTCAGTGATGTGCAGCAAGCCGTCGATACCCCCCAGGTCTACAAATGCGCCGTAATCGGTAATGTTTTTTACCACGCCTTTGACCACCGCGCCTTCCTGCAAACTTTGCAAAAACGCCTGGCGCTCGGCGCCTTGGCTTGCCTCAAGCACCGCGCGGCGCGAGACCACCACGTTGTTGCGCTTGCGATCGAGCTTGATCACCTTGAATTCCATATCCTTGCCTTCGTAAGGATTCGTGTCCTTAACCGGGCGGATATCCACCAACGAGCCGGGCAAAAATGCGCGGATGCCGTTTACCATGACCGTGAGCCCGCCTTTTACTTTGCCATTGATCAATCCGTGAACCAGAGTTCCCTTCTCAAGAGCCACTTCGAGCTGGTGCCAGGCTGCGAGCCGCTTGGCTTTCTCGCGCGACAACCGCGTCTCCCCATAGCCGTCTTCCAAAGCCTCGATTGCAACTTCCACAAAGTCACCGGGTTTAGCTTCGACTTCACCTTTATCGTTGTGAAATTCTTCTACCGGAATAAAGCTTTCCGATTTAAGGCCGGCATTCACCACCACATAATTTGTATCCACCCGAATTACTTCAGCGGTGATGACTTCGCCAACGCGCATCTCTTGGCGTGACAAACTTTCTTCGAATAACGCGGCAAAATTTTCAGAGCTGTCTGAAGCCGTGGAAGCAGTAACCATCATTAAACTAACACCTGTAATCCCGTCCTGTTGACGAGGGGTTGGTTAAAATCAGCTTTAAGTTCTGGCAAACTTCAAGCACTCAAAAAAATCAAATTACGAGAGCGCGATACCTTGTAATAACCTCTGCAACCGCTTGCTCTACAGTGAGCGCGGTGGTATCCAGCAAACCGGCGCCGGCGGCCTGTCGCAGGGGCGCAACCGGGCGTTCGCTATCGCGCGCATCGCGCTCCTTAATTTCCTGCAAAAGGGTTGGAATGCTAGCATACATTCCTTTTTCCTTCAACTGTTTATATCTGCGCCCGGCGCGTACTTCGGGACTCGCGGTGAGAAACACCTTAAGCTTCGCGTCAGGAAATACTGTCGAGCTCATGTCGCGGCCTTCAGCGACCAAGCCTGGTCGTTCGCGGAATGCGCGCTGCATGCTCAGCAAAGCCTGCCTTACTTTAGGGAATGCGGCCACTTTGGAAGCGTCTGATGCGCAATTTTCAGCACGGATTTGCTCCGTTACGCGCACGCCTTCCAAGATAATCTCGTCGCCTTGAAATTCCGCCCGAAGCGTTTGCGCCAGCGCTGCCAGCGCCGCTTCATCATTGAGCGACACGCCGCGCTTTCGCGCAGCCAGCGCAACGAGGCGATACAGCGAGCCGCTGTCGAGATAATGAAATCCCAGTTCGCGCGCGACTCGCTGCGCCACCGTGCCCTTGCCTGAGGCCGACGGTCCGTCAATCGCAATCACCGGCGGCTGGCTCGCCTCGTCGCTCACTCCTTATACCTCGCTGATCTTTAGCCCCACACTCTGCGCCAATGCGCAGAAGCCGGGAAAAGAAGTCGCTACGTTGGCGCAATCGCGGATGATGATCGGACCAGCAGCGCGCAGTCCGGCCACGGCAAATGCCATGGCTACGCGGTGATCGGAATGGCTTTCAATCGCCCCTCCTGAAAAGTCCCCGCCCCGGATACGCATACCGTCCGCGGCAGGCCGGGCGACAATTCCCAGCAGGCGCAGTCCCTCCGCCATTACCTGGATTCGGTCGCTTTCCTTGACTCGCAGCTCTTCAGCGCCGGTGAGCACCGTTTCGCCTTCTGCGCAGGCTGCGGCGACGAACAAAACCGGAAATTCATCTATGGCGAGCGGCACCAACCCGCGTGGAATCACGATGCCCTTGAGGCGGGAATGGCGCACCCGCACGTCCGCTACCGCTTCGCCCGCTGCGCTGCTTTGATTGAATAAACTAATATCCGCTCCCATCAAGCGCAAAATCTCAATCACTCCGGTGCGCGTGGGATTGACCCCGACATGAGTTAGCGTGATATCGGAACCCGGCGCAATGCTTGCACCGACCATGAAAAATGCTGCCGAAGAAATATCGCCCGGCACATTGATATTTGTCGGCTTCAATGTTCCGCCGCTTTTGATGCAAGCGGTGTTACCTTCACGCTGGACGCTATAACCAAAGCCCTGCAGCATGCGTTCGGTGTGATCTCGCGTAGGCGCAGGCTCGACGACGCAGGTACGGCCTCTGGCATAAAGACCTGCAAGCAAAAGCGCGGATTTCACCTGGGCACTGGCCACGGGCATCGTGTAATTGATTGCGCGCAACTCGGAGACGCCTCTGAGCTTGAGCGGCGGAGTGCCGTTTTCACCTGCGACGATGTCCGCTCCCATTTCGCGCAAAGGAGCCGTTATGCGTTCCATTGGCCGCTTGCGCAAGCTATCGTCTCCCGTCAATTCACAGTTGAAAGACTGGCCGGCGAGTAAGCCGCACAGCAGGCGAATCAAGGTGCCCGAGTTACCGCAATCGAGTACTTTTTTAGGGGCTTTCAGCCCGCGCAATCCTCCCCCGTAAATCCGGACTTTTTCTCTTGCAGGACGGTCGATGCGCACGCCCATGGCACGCATCGCGTTAATCGTAGCAAGTGTATCTTCGGCTTCAAGGAATCCGCTGATTTCGCTCGCGCCTTCAGCGATCGAACCCAGCAGGATACCGCGGTGGGAAATGGACTTGTCGCCCGGTACGCGCAACGTGCCCGAAAGTGTGCCGCCGGGTTCGACCCGATAATCGAAAGACATCTTATTATTTATCCAGCAGCCATCTCGCGCGCGCGCTGCGAGCGCGGGTAAAGATTTCTTCCAGCGCAGTCCCGTCGCTTTTTCTCATCAGGCCGGCGATGCGGCTCAATTGTTTTTGATATGCCGCCAGTTCTTTGAGCAGGATTTTGCGGTTGGCCATGGCTATATCGCGCCACATTTCCGGAGAACTTCCGGCAATGCGCGTAAAGTCGCGGAAGCCGCTTGCCGCATAATTAAACAACTTGGCTGCATTGGGTTTTGCTGCGATCGTGTCCATAAGCGCGTAGGCGAGCAGATGCGGCAAATGGCTCACCGCGGCAAAGGTCTCATCGTGCTGGCGTGGCGTCATTTGCCTTACACGCGCGCCGCAGGCCTTCCACAAATCCTTGACCCGTTTTAACGCCTTGCCGTCGGTTCTCGCCAGTGGCGTCACCACCACATTCTTGTTAACAAAAAGCTCGGAACTCGCCGCGCCTACTCCGCTCTGTTCCCCGCCAGCAACCGGGTGGGCCGGCACAAATCGCGCAAGGTGCGCTCCCAGGCATTCACGCGCAAAAGCCACCACATCCTGCTTGGTGCTGCCGGCATCCGTTACCATAGTATGAGGCTCTAAACGCGGCGCAAGCTCGCACATCACCCGGCGCATTTGTCCTACGGGCAGCGCCAGCATAATCAGGTCGGCACCCGGCACTGCTTGGGCCGCGTCGTCACACGCTTCGTCAATCACGCCGAGCCGCAGCGCTTTTTCCATATTGGCGCGGCTTCGTCCTACGCCGACCACGTGCTTGGCCAAGCCCGCGCGCTTTAGTGCCAGGGCAAATGAGCCGCCTATCAGCCCCACGCCGAATATCACCACTTTGCCTAATTGTAATTTCGCCATGTCACGCTGCTTCGCGAACCAATTGCAATGCTTTGAGAAATTTTTCATTCTCTTCGGGCAGGCCGATGCTTACCCGCAGCCACTCCGGCATCCCATAATCGCCGATGGGACGGACGATGACCCCGCGTTGCAGCAAGTTTTGATACAGGGCCTTGGCATCACCGGCAAAGAAGCACACAAAATTTCCGTAGGATGGAATAAAACGGATTCCCAATCGCTTAAAGCCTTGCGTGATTTGCATCATGCCCCGTTGATTGAGCTGGTAGCTTTGCGTGACGAACTCCTGATCGTCGAGCGCCGCAATCGCAGCCGCTTGGGAGACACTGCTGACATTGAAGGGCTGGCGCACGCGGTTCATGAGGTCAGCGACTTGCGCGTGCGCCATTGCGTAACCTACCCGCAGTCCGGCCAAGCCGTAAGCTTTGGAAAAAGTACGTGTAATAATCAGATTGGGAAATTGCTTAAGCCAGGCCGCGCCGGGAGTTTTCAGCTCATCCGGCAAATACTCATTATAGGCCTCGTCCAGAACCACCAATACTTGCTGGGGGAGACGCTGCAAAAAAGCCTGCAGCTCTGGGACGGACAACAGCGTGCCGGTGGGATTATTGGGATTGGCGATGAACACAATGCGCGTTTGCGCATTTGTCACCTGTAACATTGCATCCAGGTCATGACCGAAATTTTTTGCCGGCGCTTCGACCCCCTGTGCGCCGCATGCCTGCGTTGCCAGGCGATACACTACAAAAGCATGCCGCGAATAAACGGCCTGTGTTCCGGGAGCGAGAAATGCGCGCGCAGCGAGTTCCAGCACATCGTTTGAGCCATTGCCCAGCACAATCTGTTCGGGATGAATTTCGTGCCGCGAGGACAAGACCCGCTTCAGGGTATATCCATTGCCGTCCGGATAGCGCGCGATATCCGATAATGCCTCGCGAATTGCGGCAAGCGCCTTGGGACTCGCGCCCCGGGGATTTTCGTTGGATGCGAGCTTGATGACGTCTTTCAGCCCCAGCTCGCGCTCGAGCTCGGAAATGGGCTTCCCCGGCTGGTAAGCCGCCAGAGCGCGGATATAGGGAGGAGCCAGTTCACATAAGTCCATCATAGCGTTAACGGTGAAAATCGAACGGTGAAGGGTAAATCGTGCAATAAAACAGTTGCAAATCCTGGCATATCACTGTTCACTGATCACCGTTTACGGTTCACGAATTAAAGCACCGCGGCGGGGTACGATCCGAGGATTTTCAAGAAAGCGGCCCTATCAGCCAGTTCAGCAAGCGCTTTCGCCACATTTTCTTCTTTCTGGTGGCCTTCGATATCAACAAAGAAAACGTATTCCCAAAGACCCGTACGCGACGGGCGCGACTCGAGCTTGCTCATGCTTACGCCATAATGTGCAAGCGGAGTCAGCAATTGATGCACCGCTCCCGGAATATTTTTGCTGGACATCACCAGCGACGTTTTGTCTTTACCGGACGGCTCTGCATCGTACACGCCGAGTATCCAGAAACGCGTAGTATTGTTGGGCTCGTCTTCGATATTCGAAGTCAGGACGTTGAGGTTATAGCGTTCCGCTGCCATGTCTCCCGCGATCGCGCAGCTTGCCTTATCCTTGCCCGCAAGACGCGCGGCCTCGGCGTTGCTCGCAACATGCACCCGCTGTACATTCGGAAGGTTCAGGTTCAGCCACTCGTGGCATTGAGCGAACGATTGCGCATGTGAGTAAATCCGTTTGACGTTCTTGAGGCCTTTGGTCTTGCGCAGCAAATGCTGGTGCACGCGCAACACCACCTCGCCGCAAATTTTGAGCGGAGTGGCAAGCATCAGATCCAGAGTCCGGCCTACCGCGCCTTCCGTAGAATTTTCCACCGCGGCCACCGCGTAGTCCACTTCACCGGCTTCCACCTTGTGCATCACTTCGTCTATTGAAGCACAGGCTACGGCATGCGCAGCGTGGCCAAAATGCTTGATAGCGGCAGCTTCACTGAACGTTCCCTGTGGCCCGAGGTAAGAGACTGCCATCGGTTTTTCCAGCGCCAGGCAGGCGGACATAATTTCACGGAATAGTCGCGCTACGGTCTCATCGGATAGCGGGCCGGAGTTGGCGTCTTTAATACGCCGCAAGATCTGGGCTTCGCGCTCAGGGCGGTAGACGGCACCGTTCTTGAGCCGCCCGATGGAACGGGCATGTGCGGCGCGGCGATTGAGGAGCTCGAGCATCTGCTGATCCAGCGCATCGATGCTTGCCCGCAATTTTTTAAGCTCGTCACTCACGATTTGATCAGCCGGGTTATTTCACCTGCGCCGGCAGATTACGCACCGAAAGAACGCCGGAAATGCTTGCGATTTGCTGGATAACCTTCCCCGACACCGGGCTGTCCACATCCACCAGGGTATAAGCCATCGCGCCTTTTGATTTGTTCATCATGTTATGGATGTTAAGTCCCGCCTGTGCCATGGTGGTGGAAATCTGCCCCACCATGTTGGGCACGTTGGCATTGGCTATTCCCACGCGGTACGGCGATTCCCGCATCATGATCACATTGGGGAAATTCACCGCGTTCAATATATTGCCGTTCTCAAGGTAATCCCGCACCTGGTCTACCACCATTACTCCACAATTGTCTTCGGCTTCCTGAGTTGAGGCGCCCAAATGCGGCAGCGCCACGACGCCGGGCTGGTCCTTAAGCTTGGCGGATGGAAAGTCGCACATGTAATACCTGATTTTTTTCGAACCCAGCGCCGCCAGCACTGCGTCCTCGTCCACAAGGCCGTCGCGCGCAAAATTCAGCAAGACCACGCCCTGGCGCATTTTGTTGACATGGTTGGCGTCAATCATGTTCTTTGTCGCATCCACCAGCGGGACATGTAGCGAAATGAAGTCACTGTATTTAAGTAATTCATCGATACTGTGCGCCTTCTTCGCCTGCGACGGCACGCTCCACGCCGCTTCCACGGTGATTTCCGGATCGAAACCGATAACCCGCATGCCAAGCTTGATCGCTGCGTCCGCAACCATGCCGCCGATCGCGCCGAGTCCTATGATGCCGAGCGAACGATGCGGGAGCTCGAAACCCGAAAACTGTTTCTTCCCTTCTTCTACTTTCTTTCCCAATGTTTCGTCGTCGCCCTGAAGAGTATTCACAAAACGAATCGCCTGCACCAGGTTGCGCGAAGCTATCAGAATGGCTGCAATCACTAACTCTTTCACTGCGTTGGCATTCGCCCCAGGAGCATTAAACACCGGCACACCGCGATCATTCATCCGTTGGACCGGAATGTTGTTGGTGCCGGCGCCGGCGCGCGCGATCGCCTTGACTGTGGACGGAATCACCATCTCGTGCATGTTTTGCGAGCGCACCAGGATGGCATCCGGTTCATTCACCTGATCGCTCACGACATAATTGTGCGGAAAGCGCTTTAGGCCACGCGCCGAAACCTGGCCAAGCATGAGGATGTGATACGCCTCAGGCATATTGCGCTTCGAATTCTCGCATGTACTCTACCAGGGTTTGCACGCCCTCCAGGGGCATCGCGTTGTAAATGGACGCGCGCATGCCGCCCGCTAAACGATGCCCCTTAAGTTGCACCAGCCCTCTCGCTTGCGCCTGATTCAGAAATTCTTGTTCCAGCGCGGTATTTTTTAGCCTGAACGGAACATTCATGCGTGAACGGTCGCTTTTCCGCACCGGATTGCTGAAAAACCGGCTGGTGTCGAGAAAATCGTAAAGCACCGTCGATTTCTCAATGTTGCGCATTTCCATCGCGGGGATGCCTCCGATTTTTTTCAACCACTGGAAATTGAGCCCGGCGATGTAAATCGCGTAAGCAGGCGGGGTGTTGTACATGGAATCGTTGTCCGAATGAACTTTATAGTCCAGCATCGAAGGCATGCCCGAAAGCGCGCCCCCCATCAAATCCTCGCGTATTATGACGATGGTCAACCCTGCCGGCCCGATGTTTTTCTGCGCCCCCGCATAAATCAACCCGAAACGGCTTACGTCCACTGCGCGCGACAGTATGTTCGACGACATGTCGGCCACCAACGGAACTTCACCGGTCTCTGGAACCCAGTGAAACTCCACGCCGCCGATGGTTTCGTTGGGCGTGTAATGCACGTAGGCTGCGTCGGGATCAGGCCGCCACTGCTCTTGCCCCGGCGCATAGGTAAATCCAGCATCCTCGGAGGTGGCCGCAACATTTACTGCGCAAAATTTTTTTGCCTCGGCGATCGCCTTTTTTGACCATTCACCGGAAAAAATATAGTCGGCAGAGTTCTTGCCGCGCAATAGGTTGACCGGCACCATGGCAAATTGCAAGCTGGCGCCGCCTTGCAGGAACAGTACCTTGTAATGAGCCGGAATGCGCATCAGCTCGCGTAAATCAGCTTCCGCGCGGCGGATGATGGTCGTGAATTCCTTGCCGCGGTGGCTCATTTCCATAACTGACATCCCACTGCCGTGCCAATCCAGCATTTCTTCGCGCGCGCACTGCAGTACCTCTCGCGGCAGCACTGCCGGTCCGGGACTGAAATTGTAGACGCGAGCTGTTGCGTTATATGCTTTTACGTCGTTCATCACGGGTTTCCTTCTCCGTTGTTTTCTTCATCCCGTTCCACAACCTTTCCCAAAACCGCAAGCGTTTCACCGTCCCCGAGGTCGATCAGCCGCACACCCTGGGTTGAGCGGCTCATTTCCCGGATTTCGGAAACACGCATTCGGATCAACACGCCACCGGTGGTAATCAACATTATTTCATCGTCTTTATTTACCAGTGTTGCCGCCACCACCTTGCCGTTGCGCTCGGTTGTACGAATCGCGATCATGCCCAGCGTGCCGCGTCCGTGTCGCGTGTATTCAGCGATCGGAGTGCGTTTGCCAAATCCGTTTTCGGTCGCCGTCAGTACCGACTGGGTTTCGTCCTGCGCGGTGAGTAGTGAAATTACGTGCTTACCCGCTCCCAGCTTCATACCGCGCACGCCGGCCGCATTGCGGCCCA
Source organism: Burkholderiales bacterium (assembly GCA_035518095.1). Classification (NCBI taxonomy): domain Bacteria; kingdom Pseudomonadati; phylum Pseudomonadota; class Betaproteobacteria; order Burkholderiales; species Burkholderiales bacterium. The sequence continues at coordinate 19,053 of DATIXX010000045.1, forward strand.
TTGAACGTACTTCATGCTCAGCGAAACGCATCGCCTTGCCGCCGTCCGAAAACAACATGATATCTCTCTTGCCGTCCGTGAGCGCAGCTCCAACCAGATAATCGCCGTCCTCTAAATTTACCGCAATAATGCCTTTGGACATCGGCCGCGAAAACGCGGAGAGCGCGGTCTTTTTGACCGTGCCATTGGCAGTCGCCATGAATACAAAGTGCTGATCGTCAAATTCCTTGACCGGCAAAACCGCGGTGATCTTTTCGTGCTCCATCAATGGTACGAGATTAACAATGGGCTTGCCGCGGCTGGCACGGCTGCCCTGCGGCACATTGTAAACCTTGAGCCAGTAGACCCTGCCGCGGTTCGAAAAGCACAGAATGTAGTCGTGGGTATTGGCGATGAACAAATTGTCTATGAAATCGTCGTCCTTGGTGGTCGCCGCCTGCTTGCCGCGCCCGCCGCGCTTCTGCGCCCGGTAATCCGCAACCGGCTGCGATTTCATATAGCCGCCGTGTGACAAGGTGACCACCATGTCCTCTGAGGCGATCAAGTCTTCCATTGCCAGGTCCTGCGTGTCCACCACGATCTCGCTGCGGCGGTCGTCGCCGTACTGGTCCTTAATCGCCGTGAGCTCGTCGGCGATGATGCGGGTGATGCGTTCCCGCTTCACCAGCACATCCGTAAGATCGGTGATTTTTTCCATCACGTCCTTGTATTCTGTAAATATTTTCTCCTGCTCCAGGCCGGTCAAACGCTGAAGGCGTAGTTCCAAAATCGCCTGTGCCTGTGCATCAGACAGGAAATAGCCCTGCTTGCGCAGGCCGAATTCCGCGCCGAGTCCGTCGGGACGCGAAGCATCTGAGCTGGCGCGGCGTAGCATTTCTTCGACCAGCTTGGAACGCCAATGCCGCGCCATCAACTGCGCCTTTGCCGCGGGCGGGGATTCTGCGCTCTTAATGAGGCTGATGATTTCATCCACGTTGGAGAGCGCTACCGCCAATCCTTCCAGGATATGTGCGCGCTCGCGCGCTTTGCGTAATTCGAACTCGGTGCGCCGCGTCACCACTTCGCGACGGTGACGCAAGAACGATTCAATTAGGTCCTTGAGATTGAGCAATCGCGGCTGATTGTCCACCAGCGCCACCATATTCATGCCGAAGGTGTCCTGCAGCTGCGTTTCCTTATACAGGTTATTCAGCACCACCTCGGGGTTCTCTCCGCGCTTGAGTTCAATAACCACCCGCATGCCTGACTTGTCCGACTCATCCCGCAAATCGGAAATGCCGTCGATTTTTTTGTCACGTACCAGCTCACCGATTCTCGTGAGCAGGGCGGCCTTGTTTACTTGGTATGGAAGCTCGTCAACAATAATCAACTGGCGATTACCTCGCTCCAAATCCTCAAAATGCGTGCGCGCGCGGATTACTATTCTCCCGCGGCCCGTGCGATACCCTTCCTTCACGCCGGATACGCCGTATATCACGCCGGCGGTCGGAAAATCCGGCGCCGGAATCAATTCGATCAATTCATTGAGCTCGGTTTGCGGGTTCTTGAGAAGCAAAAGACAGCCGTCGACGACTTCTTTCAGATTGTGGGGTGGAATATTGGTCGCCATCCCCACCGCGATTCCGGACGAACCGTTGACCAGCAGGTTCGGCACCTTGGTCGGCAAAACCGCGGGTTCCTGTTCCTTGCCATCGTAATTGGGTGCAAAATCCACCGTTTCCTTGTCGATGTCGGCCAGAATTTCGGAGGAAATCCGGTCCATGCGGCATTCGGTATAGCGGTACGCCGCCGGTGCGTCACCGTCCACTGATCCGAAGTTGCCCTGCCCGTCGATGAGCGTGTAGCGCATTGAAAAATCCTGAGCCATGCGTACCAGGGCTTCGTAAGTCGCGGCATCTCCGTGCGGATGATATTTGCCCAGCACATCACCGACGATGCGCGCGCACTTCACATAGGGGCGGTTCCACACATTATTGGCTTCATGCATTGCAAACAGTACCCTGCGGTGCACGGGTTTCAGACCATCGCGCACGTCAGGCAATGCGCGACCGACGATGACGCTCATCGCGTAGTCGAGATACGAGCGGCGCATCTCTTCTTCGAGGCTAACCGGCAAAGTTTCTTTGGCGAATTGGTCCATGAAGCGCGGGCTTTTTAGACGAATTTCTCGGCATACAACGCGAAAATTAAATTTGAAATTTTATCATGCGCAACCCTTTAGGGCCAAGCAGCGCGTGCCGTGCGATGCGGACTCATTGACTTCAAAGACGACCGCGTAAAAATTGCCAAAACCAGGAGATTGAATTAATATGCCGAATTGCAAAGCCCATCACTCTCCATCCAATCCACAGTCGATCAACGATTAGCTTCAAGCCATTAATAAAAGAGGAGGAAATATGACTCGACGACTTTTAAAGCTCGTTTTTGTGGCGGCTTCAGTAGCGGCATCGGGCTTAGCTGCCTATGCAGCTCTGGCGCAAACTTCAGCCACTCCGGTTCCCTATGTAATTGATCAACGTGGTCAACTGGCCCGCAGTGGGGCCGGCCTATGCTGGAGAACCGGCTATTGGTCACAAAAGCTTGCTGAAGAATATATACGCCCCGGCGCCCAGTTCCCCATCGGTTGCGAATGTGACAAGGACCTGATGCCGAAAGAACTGTGCGAAGCGGCTCCAGCGCCCGTGGTCGAAGAGGCGCCGCCTCCGCCCCCGGAAGAAGCGCCACCCCCGCCACCGCCGCCACCGGCGCCGCAACATATCACGCTTTCTGCGGATGCCTTGTTTGATTTCAACAAAGCGCAGTTGCGCCCTGCCGGCGAACAAAGGCTTTCCGAACTCGCAGCCAAATTGCAAAACGCCGAGTATGAAACGCTCACCGTGACGGGCCATGCCGATCCGATTGGTTCGCATGCCTACAACCAGAAGTTGTCCGAGCAGCGCGCAGAAACGGTGGAAAAATTCCTGGTTGAGCACGGCGTTCACGCTCATAAGATCAGCGCTATTGGCAAAGGCGAAACCGAGCCGGTAGTAACCTTGGATCAATGCAAACACATGAAGCGCAAGGAGCTGATCCAGTGCCTGCAGCCTGACCGCCGCGTGGAAGTCGACGTGACAGCCGTGATCCCCGAAGGACAATAAAAACAAACGCAGTTACAATGGAAGCCCTGCCTTGCGCAGGGCTTTTTTATTTTATAGGATGCATGTGCTGCCAATCGTCGACACTCTGATCGATGCCGGTTGGGTCATTCCGGTCGAACCGCCCGAAGTTTTGCCAAGGCATTCCGTTGCTATCAGCAATGGAACCATACATGCGGTATTGCCTACAGCTCAAGCACGCGAGCGCTTTAAGGCAAAACAGGAGGTGCGTCTGCAAAACCATGCGCTTATTCCCGGGCTCGTCAATCTGCACACTCATGCGGCGATGGCTCTGATGCGCGGCCTCGCGGACGACCTGCCGCTGATGGACTGGCTGAATCAGCATATTTGGCCGGCTGAAGCCAAGCATGTGTCGCAGCAATTCGTGCGGGACGGGACGCTGCTCGCCTGCGCCGAGATGCTGCGCGGTGGCATCACCTGCTTCAACGACATGTATTTCTTTCCTGAGGCGGCCGCAAAGGCGGTGCTCTCCGCGAGCATGCGCGCGGCGATCGGCATCATCGTAATCGAGTTTCCCAGCAACTATGCCGGTGACCCCGAGGATTACCTCAACAAGGGCCTAGCTACTCGCGATGAATTGCGTCAGCAGCCGCTGCTGACATTTTGCATGGCGCCGCATGCCCCTTATACCGTAAGCGACAAGACATTTGAGAAACTGCTCATTTACTCGCAGCAGCTGGACCTGCCGATACATATCCACGTGCAGGAAACACAGGACGAAATTCAGCGCAGCCTGGCGCAATATAAACTGCGTCCCCTGCAGCGGCTGCACGCGCTCGGTCTGTTGAGCCCAAGTTTCATTGCCGTGCATTCCGTGCACGTGACACCGCAAGATATCGAGTTGCTGGCGAGCCAATCCTGCAGCGTCGCTCACTGCCCGTCGTCCAACTTGAAACTTGCCAGTGGCCTTGCGCCGGTCGCATCATTGCTGGGTCACGGCATTAACGTCGGGCTCGGTACGGATGGCGCTGCAAGCAACAATCGGTTGGACTTGTTCGGGGAAATGCGTCTTGCCGCAATACTCGCAAAGGCCGTAAGCGGCAGTGCCGATGCTCTTCCCGCCCATCAAGCTCTGCAAATGGCTACTCTTAACGGCGCCCGAGCCTTGGGCTTGGACGGCAAAATCGGCTCGCTGACTCAGGGCAAATTGGCTGACATCACCGCAGTCGATTTTTCGAGCCTTGAGCTTTCACCCTGCTTCGACCCCGTATCGCATTTAATTTATACCGCAGCACGCGATCAGGTAAGCCACGTCTGGGTTAATGGAAGGTTGCTGCTCGATAACCGTCAGCTTACCACGCTTGACGAGGAAGACATTGCGGCTAAAACGCGTTACTGGCAGGAAAAAATCGGTGTAGCATAAAAGCATGAACGTCGATCCGCTGGAACTTGAGAAATTCAGTAAGCTCGCGCACCGCTGGTGGGACCCGGATGCCGAGTTCAAGCCACTGCACGACATGAACCCACTGCGCCTCGATTACGTCGACAAGCTCGCCGGCCTCAACGGTAAAGTAGTGCTGGATGTCGGGTGTGGCGGCGGCATTCTCGCGGAGAGCATGGCCGCGCGCGGAGCACACGTGACTGGAATAGACTTGGGAGAGGGCGCGCTCAAGGTCGCGCGGCTGCATCTGCTTGAATCGGGTAACGACGTGGATTATCGTAACGTCGCCGTAGAAGACCTGGCGCGCGAGCAGCCGCGTTATTACGAGATCATCACCTGTATGGAATTTCTCGAGCACGTACCGGATCCCGCGAGCACGGTGCGAGCCTGCTCCGAACTCGTTAAACCGGGCGGTCATATATTTTTTTCAACCATCAATCGCAATCTGAAATCGTATCTGGTCGCGGTCATCGGCGCTGAGTATGTACTGAGACTCCTGCCGCGCGGAACCCACGATTATGCCCGGTTCATTAAGCCATCGGAGCTGGCGCGCTTCTGCCGCGATGCCAGATTGAACGTAGAACACATTACCGGCCTGACCTACAACCCATTCAGCAAAATTTACGCCATTGGAATTGACACCGATGCAAATTACATTTTGCATGCAACGGCGGATTAATACTGGGCGTTCGGGGTTTTGGTCGCGTATCATTTTTCACCATGATTAAAGCGGTACTGTTCGATCTCGACGGCACTCTCGCCGACACTGCGCCCGATCTGGGATATGCACTGAACCGCCAGCGTGAAAAACATGGCCTGACCGCTCTGCCCTTGGCGAGCATACGTCCGTACGTCTCCCAGGGTGGCCGCGGCCTGATGAAGATCGGTTTCAATCTCGCGCCGGGAGATGCGGCTTATGACGCCCGGCGTGCTGAATTTCTGAATTTCTATGAAGAGCGACTTTGCCACGATACCCGGCTGTTCGCCGATATTCCCGTAGTGCTGGCGGAACTTGAAGCGAGACGAATGCCCTGGGGTGTGGTTACCAACAAGATGAAGCGCTTCACCGTGCCACTGATGCAAAAACTCAAGCTCGACCGCCGTGCCTCCTGCATCGTCAGCGGCGATACCGGCATTAACTCGAAGCCGCATCCGGAACCGCTGCTGTTGGCGAGCGGCAAAATCGGCATACCGCCACCGGCTTGCGTTTATGTCGGCGACGACGAACGCGACGTTCTGGCCGCGCGCGCCGCAGGGATGCAGTCAATGGTCGCGCGCTATGGCTATCTCGGAAACGGCGCCCGTCCCGAAACTTGGGGCGCCGACGCGCATATCTTTAACCCTCTCGAAATCTTGCAATTTCTTTGATAGCACCCATTTATGAGATAATGATCATTGCTGTTTTTCGGTTTTAGAAATGGGGGCGACTTGGTTTCGACGTAGGTCGCAACGCAGCGCAGGGCATACCGAGGACCAGTTCCCTCGCAAATCCACTGGAAAGCAATTAAACGCGAACGACATGCGTTACGCTCTAGCCGCTTAATCCCGGCTGGACTCTGCACCGGAACGCTCATGGGCCGGGTCGGGCAACCGACAACAGAGTCATTTACATGAGATCGTGCTGCTCAGGGTTACTTTGAGCAAGCACTAAATCATAGGTAACTCGCCGTGGCGCAGCCCGTCGGCTGGCGGCGTTCCGGCTAAATCAAACAGCCTGACTACGTATGTAGAACTGCATGTAGAGGGCCTGCGGACGGGGGTTCGATTCCCCCCGCCTCCACCAACAATAAAATCCTTTCAGCCATTCCAATTGGATCGACATGTCCGCCGCGTTTCAAACTACCGTTACAATAAGTGGTGACGCTAAATCGCTCGATGCCTTTAAGCGCGAAATCGGCGCGCTGCTGGCTAAGGAAGATGATGTTCAGGGCCTGCAGGAGCAATATATTTCACCTGATGTGGTTTACCGTTTCGAAGTCAACCGGGGCATTCCCTTTCCGGCTTTCGTCACCACCTCGCAAATCTTTCCCGACCTGACGATCAAGCTGCAATGGATCAATCACCGCGACGCGGTAAGTGGCAGCGCGGTGATCCAGAACGGCAAAGTCACCGAGCAGCAGGTCCGGCCGCTTGAGGACTCTGAGCGCGCCGGAAGCCAAATGCAACTGGACATTGAAGTTGAGGAAAATGGCTATCTCAGGCATGCCATTGCGTTAATGAAAATTCGCGTCGGCGAATACGCAGGGTATGTTGTCACCGGCGAACATCATGCTTTTTTCAGAATCAGCAAGAACAACGATCAAATCGAGCTTTTCTCGAGCGACGGCCTGGAAGCCGAGTGGACAGAACGTTGGAACTTTGAATCGGAGAGCGTAGCGAATGATTACCGGGAACTCGCGCCCGGTGAAAAGATCGACGAACCGCTGTATCAGCGGCTGCAAGCTTTGGCCAGCGATTTCCTTGATGACTGGGTGTGGTTTTCCGAAAGTCCGATTGAAGACATAATCATTGAACAGCAGAAATATGGACGCATGGGACTCGTTGCACACCGAGCCAACATCAAAGCGGAGAAAATCAGAAAAATGGAAAAATCGGAAATCGGGCGTAAAAGCTATTATCGGTTGAGCACGCTGAGCAGTGACTGCGCCTGGATCAAAACGGCAATTGCGGCATGTTGGGAATTACCTAACCAAGCTTAGCGAGGGCGAAAAATGCGAGAAAACAGTTTTCTGAGCCTCGGCCCTCACGGCTTTCATCGCATTGCTTATACCGAATCGGGCAGTCCCGATAATCCGCATGCTGTGGTTTGCGTGCACGGCCTCACTCGCAACTCGCGCGACTTCGACTTTCTCGCCATGGCGCTGGCGAACGATTGCCACGTGGTGTGCCCCGACGTCGCGGGCCGCGGAAAAAGCGATTGGCTGGCCCACAGCGAGGATTACAGTTACCCGGTTTATCTTTCCGACATGGCGGCACTGATTGCGCGCATTGGTCCAGGCACCCGGGTGTCGCGCTTCATTGCCAGGCTGTTGCGCCGTCCATCCGTACGTTACGTCGACTGGGTGGGAACGTCGATGGGCGGTCTGATCGGCATGATGCTGGCGGCGCAACCGAAATCGCCGATACGGCGCCTGGTAATGAACGATGTTGGCTGGCTCGTTCCCGCCAACGCCCTGAACATCCTGAGTGATTATGTCGGCAAGGATCCGCGCTACGCCAGCATTGAGCAATTCGAAGCCGACTTTCGCAAAGTGTACTCCACATTCGGGCCGCTCACCGAAGCGCAGTGGCGCCATCTCATCACCCACACCGTGAGGAGGTTTGATGACGGCAGCTATGGCTTCAAATACGACCCGAAAATCGGTGAGCCGTTCAAAAGAAAATTTTTCCAAGACCTGGACTTATGGAACATCTGGTCAAATGTACGCTGCCCGGTGTTGATTCTGCGCGGAGCACAGTCCGATTTCCTGCTCAAAGAAACTGCGGCGAAAATGTGCGAACGCAAAGCGCACACCGAATTGGTCGAATTTTCCGGTATTGGTCATGCGCCAATGTTGATGTCCGAGGACCAGATCAAAATCGTGCGCGATTTTCTGCTTGCCCCGGATTCGAGCATCCCCGTTTCCACGGGGTGAGCTGCGCGCACGCCGGCGTGTTTAGCGTTACGATTTTCATCCAATTTTACTGTCATCCAGGAGCGCGTTATCGGCGTTTATCTCGGAATTAAATTCGCCCGCTCTGATCGCCGACCGGCTTCAATCCAACGCAGCATCGCGAGCGGCAGTGCACGCACAGCACGCAAATGGGACAAGGTGCGCGGCTTGAAGAACGCTCTTGGTTATCTGCTGATAGGCTAGGCGTTAGGCTTTTCTATGCCGCCGAAGCAAATGTATTTCAGCTGCACAAACTCTTCAATTCCGTATTTGGAACCTTCGCGGCCGATCCCGGATTGCTTCACTCCTCCGAATGGCGCGACCTCATTGGAAATGAGGCCGGTATTGACGCCCACCATTCCACATTCGAGCGCTTCGGCAACACGGAAAATTCGTCCAATGTCACGGCTGTAGAAATATCCCGCGAGTCCGTATTCGGTGTCGTTGGCGATGCATACCGCGTCCCGCTCCGTTTTGAAGCGGAATAGCGGCGCCACCGGGCCAAACGTTTCTTCGTGCGCGAGCCGCATGCCGGTAGTGACGTCTGTGAGCACGGTGGGCTCAAAAAAAGTTCTTCCCAGGGCGTGGCGCTTGCCGCCCAACAGTAGTTTCGCGCCTTTGGCCGTGGCATCGGCGATATGGCCCTCCACTTTCTGCAACGCCTGCGCATCGATCAGCGGACCCTGAACCACGCCCGCTTCCATACCGTTTCCGACTTTGAAGCCTTTGACTCTCGCTACCAGTTTTGCGGCAAAAGCGTCATAGACGCCATCCTGAACCAGGATGCGGTTGGCGCACACGCAAGTCTGTCCGGTGTTGCGATATTTGGACGCCAGCGCCCCTTCGACTGCGGCATCCAGATCCGCGTCATCAAACACAATGAACGGCGCATTGCCGCCCAGCTCCAGCGAGATTTTCTTCACCGTGCCGGCGCACTGGCTCATCAACAGCTTCCCGACCTCGGTGGAACCGGTAAAGGTGACCTTGCGCACCAGCGGATTGGCAGTCATTTCGCCACCTATCGTCGGCGCGTCACCGGTCACCACGTTCAGCACCCCCTTCGATATTCCGGCCTCCTCGGCGAGCACGGCGAGCGCCAAGGCCGAGTAAGGCGTTTGTTCCGCGGGTTTTAGCACCATGACACAGCCGGCTGCGAGTGCCGCCCCGGCTTTACGGGTAATCATTGCCGCGGGAAAATTCCACGGGGTAATCGCGGCACAGACGCCGATCGGTTCCTTGATTACGATCAGGCGCTTGTCGGGGTGATTCTGAGGAATGGTGTCGCCGTATATGCGTTTGCCCTCTTCAGCAAACCATTCGATAAAGGACGCGGCGTACGCAATTTCTCCTTTGGACTCCGCCAGCGGCTTGCCTTGTTCGGCCGTCATCAGCAATGCAAGGTCCTGCTGGTTGGCCATGATGAGATCAAACCAGCGGCGCAGCACGACCGCCCGCTCCTTGGCGGTCTTCGCGCGCCAGGAAGGCCACGCGGTGTGCGCGGCTTGTATTGCGCGTCGCGTTTCCTGGGCGCCCATATCAGGCACCGTGCCAAGTTGCGTGCCATTCGCCGGGTTGGCGACGGCAAATATCGCATTGCTGTCGGCATCGACCCATTCACCGTTGACGCAACACTGCTGCCGGAACAATGCAGTGTTATTTAGCTTGAGCGAAACAATGCTATCTGGTGCATTCATGCGCTGTTGGAGAGGTCATAAGTATTGCGATAATGATTGCCGGAACCGTTTCAAAACGATCGGCGCACATATTATTGTATACGTGTTTCCTGGTTTGTGGTCTCTGAACCTTTGTATTCTGCGCAATCCGGCCGCAGAACAAGCTCGCTTGAAGAGGCACAACTGCCGCCGCCGGCGATTTTACCAAATGCATGGCAAGCCGCAACGTGCAACATTGAAGACCGCGAGCGTTGGGGAACGGCGCTGGCGCGAGAATCGAATTGCCTCTTTTCAAAGGTTCAGGTAGATTGCCCGGTATTTACCGAATGATCCCAGTTTAATCCCTACAAAGTTGCCGGCGGAAACGTCTCAGCAATTGACTGAATGACCCAGGCCAAACGCTAAGCGGATCGGTGTATGCGGCAGCCGCAAATGACCATGAATCAGACTGCTATATGATCAAGTCCGACCTGCTGCATAACATTTTGCTGGGCCTCGCCGCGCTAGTATTGGCAGGAGTATTGCTGTTTCTCTACAGCAAGACCCAGGCAGTCGACCTGCGCGAGCGGAACGAGATTTTGGATGACCTGCGCGTTTTGAAGGAAATTGACGGGCGCTGGGACGTAGACGTGCTGCGGGCGCGTCTCGAGTTCGGCTCGAATGAGCTGCCTGTGAGCAACCGTAGGTCCGTCGCCTTCAAAACACTTCAGAACCTAGATAGCGCGTTGCAAACGACGCGAAGCGCGGCATTAAGCGCCGGGCTTCCGGAACTCAGAAAGGCGATCTTGCAAAAAGCGGAGCTGGTTGAGAAATTCAAGCAAGAAAACCGCAGTGCTAATGATTCCTTGCAAGCGGTGCTCAAAGACTGCGCGGAACTGAGTACGCTGGCGTCCGAACTGCGACCGCGCTCCCCGGACCTGGAGCAAGCACTGAGCCGACTGGCTGCTGCGGCACCGCTATACTACTGGCTGGCGCAGGACCCGCAGCGCGCGAGCCTCGAAGCCGGCGCAGCGCAACTCCAGGAATTTCCCGACCCACTGCGCAATAAAGCAAGCGAACTCGCAGCAGCGGTGCAAGCACTGCTCAAGCATGAGGCGGCCGCGCAAGCGTTGTTCACCAAGCTTGAGTACCTGACCTCCGGCCCGCGCCTGGACACTCTGACGTCTTCCTTCAGCCGCGAGCTCGAGGTAACGCTGCAGGACAAGGAGCGCTATCGCGTTTACCTGATCGCCTACGCCAGCGCTCTCTTGATCCTGCTGGCTTATCTCGGCGCCAAGCTTAAGGCCGCGAACGTGAGCCTCGAACTCCGCGTTCAAGAGCGCACGCGCGAATTGTCCGAAGCGCTCAAACATCTCAAAGAATCTGAAGCGCAGCTTATCCAGTCAGAGAAAATGTCGTCCCTCGGCCAAATGGTGGCGGGCGTTGCGCACGAAATCAATACGCCGCTCGCTTATGTCAAGAACAGCCTTGGCACGGTTGCCGATACGCTGCCCAACCTCGGCACCGTGATTGAGCACTCCGAGAGGCTACTCGCGCTGTTGCAGGCCGGCGGCAACGCCAACGCCGAGGAACTGAACCGTCAGTTCGCGCTGGTGTCGGCGCAGATCGCACGACTCAAGCAGCACCGTGTGATAGAAGAGCTGAACAAACTGGTCAAGGACGGACTCTACGGCACGGGCCAGGTAGCGGAGATCGTCGGCAACCTGAAGGACTTCAGTCGTCTTGATCGCAGTAAAGTGACGAGCTTCAACCTGAATGAAGGCCTCGACAGCACCCTGCTACTCGCTAAGCACATGTTGAAATCAGTCACGGTCAAAAAATACTTTGACAATATTCCTGAAATTTCCTGTGCGCCGTCGCAAATCAACCAGGTGTTCCTCAATCTGATTACCAACGCGACCCAGGCGATGGATGCCGGCAACGGCATACTCACTCTCACCACGACTCGCGACGGCGACGGCGTAGAAGTCGATATCGCGGACAACGGCAAAGGTATCCCGCCCGAAGTACTGCCGAAGATATTCGATCCATTCTTCACCACCAAGGAAATCGGCAAGGGTACCGGGCTCGGGCTTTCCATATCCTACAAGATTGTCCAACAGCACGGCGGTCGCATAAGCGTCAAATCGAAGGTCGGCGCCGGCACTACGTTTACCGTGTGGCTGCCGGTGAAACCGCCGGCCGAAGCAAAAACTGCTGCATAACACCACGCCACGGCAATGACGCATCCAGTCAAAATCGGCAAATACGAAATACAGGGCGTACTCGGCAAGGGCGGCATGGGCGTCGTTTACAAGGGATGGGATCCCGCGATCTCGCGCAGCGTCGCGATAAAAGCGATCGCCAAGGCTTCGCTTGACCCCGGCGAGCTTAAACAGGTGAGGAATCGCTTCCAGCACGAGGCGCAGGCCGTCGGCCGTCTGGTGCATCCGCGCATCGTGCAGATCTACGACTATGGCGAGGACGAAGAAACCGAATACATCGTGATGGAGCTGGTCAACGGCAAGACCCTGGCGCGGCACTTGGCGCAGGAAACTGTGTACGAAATGCACGAAGTCGGCGAGATAATCCGCCAGTTGCTCGACGGCATCGGCTATGCGCACGGCGAAGGCGTCATACATCGCGACATCAAACCGTCGAACATCATGATCAACAACGACGGCCGAATCAAAATCAGCGACTTCGGCATTGCGCACATTGAGTCTTCTGATCTGACACAGTCCGGAGACGTGTTCGGCACGCTGCATTACATGGCCCCCGAGCAGTTCCTCGGTGCCGATGTCAATGAGCTGGCCGACCTGTACGCGATTGGCGTGATCGCGTATGAGCTGCTGACCGGCAGCAAACCCTTTTACGGGACCGCCGCCACTATAATGCAGCAGGTGTTGAACGAGACGCCGGCCAATCCGTCGCTCCTGAATCCCAAGCTGTCGCCGCTAATGGACCGCGTGCTGCAACAAGCGCTTGCCAAGAATCGCCGGGATCGCTTTCAGAGCGCGCGCGAATTTTCCGAGGCGTTTCGCGAAGCGCTCGGTGCGTCCCTCAATTCGAGCGGTGCTGCGGCCGGCCCGGCCGCCGCGGCGCTTGATAGCAAGGCGCTGCTCAACGCGGCGAAGCTCCTCAATACCGCCGGGGCGAAGCCGGTTGCCGAGAACGTGGACATACTGCTGGAGATGGCCGGCGAAAGCGCAATCAGCCTCGATACCGGCGTGAAAAGAGCATGCCTGCTGGTAATCGACGACGAAGAAAGAATACTGACTGCGCTCAAATCGCTTTTCCGGACGCGCTATCATGTGTTCGCCACCACCGACGGCAACAAGGCGCTTGATTTTCTCGGCAAACACCAGATGCACGTTATCGTCAGCGATCAACGCATGCCGGTGATGCAGGGCGTGGAACTGCTGCGCCGGTCGCGCGAGATTTCGCCGCGCAGCGTACGCATCCTGTTGACCGGTTATTCCGACCTGGCCGCGATCGTAGGCTCGATCAATGACGGCGAGGTCTACCGCTTCATCAGCAAACCGTGGGACAACAGTGAGTTGCAGCGAATCATCGCAGAGGCGGCGACCATTGCGCTGGAGCTCGCCGATACCAAGACCGAGCCGGTGGCACTTCCGAAAAAAATGGATGCAGGAATACTGGTAATAGATAAGGACGAAGAAATCTTCCGCGTTACGCGCGAGCTAATCGGCGGGTTGTGCCAGGTAATCCACGCAGCGAATCTCGAATCCGCGTTCGCAGCATTACGGTCACAGGAAATCGCGGTCGTGATTGCCGATATTGACTCCGGCCACGAGCAACTAACCGCAATGTTGAAGCTCCTGAAACAGGAGCATCCGCAAATCCTGTCCGTCGTCGTCACCACCGCGTCGGATTCGGAACTCGTGATCGAGCTCATTAATCAGGCACAGATCTTCCGTTTCCTCAACAAGCCGGTGAACGTCCGACTGCTGAAAAGCCACGTGCATGCGGCGCTGCAGCGCTATCTCACCTACCGGCAAACGCCCAAGCTCGTCGCTGAGCGTCGGCCGCAGCTGGGCCAAGAAGAAGGGGCATCCTCGCTTGACAGCGGCATCCTCGACAGCATCAAGTCGCAGCACGGGCGGTAGGAAACATGAGAATCGGGAAATCGTAACTCTGGACTACGGGCGCGCGTTCGGCATGGTGCTCGGCAATCGCCCGGAACGATCGCCTTGAGAAACGTGATGCTAATTCGATTGAGCGAAGCAAAATCCCGCGGCACGTGCGCGATCGAGTTTAGGGAATCTCATATTTGTCCCCGCCTCAGGAGCGCCGCGCCAGCGGCAGATTCATTAATAGGTTCTGCGGTTTCATATGCAACCGGTTGTCGGCGGTCATCGCCATGCCGAGAAATACAGGTCGCCCGGCGATTTCTGTGCGCATATCTTGAGCATCGAGAAAATCCAATCGGAACAGGCACAACAGCCGGCGCTGGCGTTCCTCCGATACCTCCTTGCCGAGGTACACGTCATTTAGGATGGCGCTCGCCTCGGCATCCAGGCCGACATGCCAGAACCATTCCTCGCTCTCGATTTTAGGCACCGCGTTCACCTTTACCGGCACTTTATGAAAATGCTCAATCCATGCTTCGAGGACGCGGCACAACGCAGCGCAGCCGGGATGAGACGAATTTAACACAAGCACCGTATCGTGATATTCGTCGCGCCCCCAGTAAAATGCGGCGTTTTCGTCGTCCAGCACGGTCAGGCCAAGGTCTTTCAATGGGGCCTGCGCCTCGATGAGAAAGCGCCCGATGTTGCCAAGACCGCCGTTTTGCGCATGTGTATTTAGGGTTGCTGCATCTGCCGCCAGGACTGCGCCGTTATTGAAACTGATTTTCTGCTCCCGGAACAGCATTTCCGCCGCGCGCGCCCGCAATGGTTCAGGGTGCCACTCGAGAATGTGGCGCAAAATCACCTGAACCAAATGATCTATGAAAAGCGGCGGTACTGTCGCGTCGGCGTCCTGAAAGATTGCGGCATAACACGCCTCTAGCGACGGTGCTGCTAGCAATCGCTCCCTGAAACGAAGCATGATGCGGTAATTTTCCCGGGAATCTTCGTCGGCAATCGCGGCGACGCGCGCATCAGGCACTTGAGCCCGCGGATCGGCCAACAGGTCTTGATGCAGGGTGCGCTCGCTGGCACAAGAGCCCGGAATAGGGTGCAATTCGGGCCGCATAAAGTAACTGCGCAGGAAATCGTCGGTGAGAACCAGCCGCCCATGTGTTTCCCGCTTGAGTTGATGAAATCCGCAATTGGTCCAGAAATCGACCATCTTGACGAGCTGCACTCAAGCGCTGTGTTTTGCTTTGCCAGGCGGTAAAAACAATGCGGGTACCGATTTCTTCGGATGAGGTTGCCTCTGCGCAAGCGTTTGCTGCACAACACGCGGCTTGCCCGCCGGCGCAATATGTACAACGTTGCTGTGCTCACGTTTAAAAGCGTGCGGCTTCTCCATGCCCGGTCGGCCTCTGTCGTGATGATCTGCTCTCTGATTCGGCCCAAAACCGGGCACGGCTTTGACGGGCAGTGTGAACTTGAGGAAGCGTTCGACGTCCTTGAGCTGATCCGTTTCCTCTGGCGACACCAGCGATATCGCGCTGCCGGAACTGCCGGCGCGGCCCGCCCGGCCGATGCGGTGTACATAGTCTCCGGCGACATGCGGCAGCTCGTAATTCACCACGTGAGGCAATTCCTCAATATCCAGTCCGCGCGCCGCAATATCCGTTGCAACCAGTACTCTCACTTTGCCGCTTTTAAAATCCGCCAATGCCTGGATGCGCGCCGGCTGGCTCTTGTTGCTGTGGATCGCGGTGGAATGGATGCCATCGCGCACCAGCTGCTGCGCAAGCCGATTAGCGCTATGCTTGGTGCGGGTAAAAACCAGTACCTGCTGCAGATTTTGCGATTTGATAATGTGCGAAAGCAGTTCGCGCTTGCGCTTTTGATCAACTAAATGCACCACATGTTGCACCATCTCCGCCGCGGCGTTGCTTCGTCCAATTTCAATTCGCGCCGGTTTTTTCATAAGACTGTCCGCAAGTTTCTTGATGTCTTCGGAGAAAGTGGCCGAGAAAAGCAGGTTCTGCCTGTTTGTCGGTAGCAGTGCAAGAATTCTTCTGATGTCCGGCAAGAAACCCATATCCAGCATGCGATCCGCTTCATCCAGCACCAGGATTTCCACTCTGGACAGATTAACAGTCCTCTGCTGCACGTGGTCCAGCAGCCGCCCGGGGGTAGCCACCAGTATATCTACGCCTGACTGCAATTCCTTAATTTGCGGATTGATGTTGACACCGCCAAAGACTACTGCAGGTTTCAGCATGAGATATCTGCCGTAAGTGCGAACGCTTTCCGCCACCTGCATCGCCAGCTCGCGTGTCGGCGCCAAAATCAACGCGCGTATTGGGTGCCGCGCCGGAGACGTACTGGTATTGGAATGAATTTTTAAGCGCTGCAGGATGGGCCAGGTAAAGCCCGCGGTCTTGCCGGTGCCGGTCTGAGCTCTGGCCATCACGTCCAGCCCGGTAAGTATCGGCGGAATAGCCTGCTCCTGCACAGGCGTGGGTTCGCTATAACCCTGGTCGCTAATTGCGCGCAGAATTTCGGCCGAGAGGCCGAGTTTGCTAAAAGGCATAGTTCATTCTCCTAAATCGGCCTAACCGAGCAAAGCCCGGGACCGGTCTAGGCAAACGACTATATATTTCGATTCGTATGGGGTGAGGCTCCGCGGCCCAGACCGGACAGGGTGGCCGCACGTGCCGCCTATCATACATGATCATCGACAATTGCAAAACATGCATTATTTCGCAGCCAGCAGCTTCAGATCTTCAATGACCTGTTTGGAATTGCGTGAAGTATCGGCGCTGAGATAAACCTTGGCGATTTTTCCCTGAGGACTTATTAAGAAAGTATTACGCTTGGCAAACTTGATGATGCCCAGATTTAAAATTGAGCCATAGCGTTTCGCGGTGTCTCCATTTTTGTCCGCCAGCAAGGGAAAGGGCAGATGGTATTTCCTCGCGAACGCAGCGTGGCTCGCGCTATCGTCCACACTCACGCCTACCACCTGCGCACCCATTGCCGTCAGCTGCTGCAAGTCGTCGCGGAAGGTGCATGCTTGCTGAGTGCACCCCGGCGTATCGTCCTTGGGATAGAAATACAGTACCAACCATTTGCCGCTGAAATCGCGCAGGCTGTGCACGGTGCCGTTCTGATCAGGCAGGCTGAAATCCGGGGCCGGTTCGCCAGCCTTCGGAGTGCCGGCGGCCCGCACGAAATTGCTCCAAAAAACCATGCCGAGCGCCAACACCAGCCCTAAAATCACGAATTTCATGGCACGGATTGATTCAAAATGAAATGTGGCCACACCCAGGCGCGCAATAGCAGCACACACAGCGCCGCCATACCGCTCGCGAAAAAGAATGCCATTGTCGCGCTTTGATAGTGCCAAATTGCGCCGAACACTGCGCCCGCAGGAATAGCGGTCAATCCCAGTATCATATGGTACCAGCCAAATGCCGTGCCGCGCTCGCCGACACTGGAAAAATCGCCAACCAACGCGCGCTCGGCGCCTTCGCTCATTCCCATGAACAGACCGTATACAATAGTCACTGCCCACAAGCCCGAGTTCCCGGTAACGTTGCCGAGCAGCAGAAAACTGACGGCAAAGGCAGTCCAACTCATGAGCAAAAGTGTGCCGCGCCCCAGCTTATCGGCCAGCCTGCCGCCCCAAGTCGACGTCGCGGTTTTGGCGAGATTCAACGCCGCCCACAGTAACAGCAGCTCAACCACGCCGATATGCAGCTGAAATCCGAATAGGACGATGAACGTTTCCGAGGCGCGGGCAAATGTGAACAAGCCCAGTACCAGAAGATAGCGCCGCATCGGCGACGGCAGGCCACGCCAGGAAAGCGGCGCCAGTTCCGCTCGCGGCCGTATTCCAACTGCAGTGGTTTCTCGGACTCCCCACAGCAGGGTTAATACCGCAATAAATCCCGGTATGGCGGAAAGTAAAATCACTTGCGGCAGGGAGAGCGCGGAATACGCAAGTATTCCGGCAGCGGCAAGACTTCCTGTAACTGCCCCACCGTTGTCCAGCGCACGGTGAAATCCAAAAGCGTAGCCGCGCATCTCCGGAGGCGTGGCGTCCACCACCAGCGCGTCGCGAGGCGCACTGCGCACGCCCTTGCCCACCCGGTCCAGACTGCGCAAAACAAGAACCAGCGGCCAGTTGCCTGCCAAACCCAGCAGCGGTCGCGCGAGATTGGACAATATGTACCCAGACAATGTCAGTCCCTTGCGCCTGCTATGCAACTGGTCAGAATGGCGCCCGGACCATAGCTTTAAAAAACTAGCTACCGCATCCGCGACACCCTCGATTAAGCCGAGTGCGACGGGGCCCGAAGATAAAACGGTCGCAAGCAGGATTGGGATTAACGGAACGACAATATCCGACGCAAAGTCGTTAAAGAAGCTGACCAAGCCGAGAATGATTACGGTGCGCGGCAATCGTTGCGGCAATGTATTTGTTCAGCAAAATGACAAGGACTGCGTGCATTGTAAGCCAAATATTCGCCTGAAACGGATATCGACGTTTTTTTTCCTCTTCAGGCATAATCTATAGCCATGGGAACAGCCGATGCCGACAGCTCCAGGCCAATCCTGATCTATGACGGCGATTGCGGGTTTTGCACTTACTGGGCGCGCTATTGGCAAAAGCTCACTCAGGACCGGGTAAATTACCAACCCTACCAGCAAGCTGCTTCGCGCTTCCCGCAAATTTCGATCAAGGAATTTCAACGAGCCGTTCAATACATTGCACCCGACGGCAAGACCGCCAGTGCCGCCGAAGCCAGTTTTCTTACGCTGAGCCACGCCCGCGGCAAAGGAATTTGGCTCGCGCTATACCGCAATCTCCCAGGTTTTGCCGCAGTGTCCGAGTGGACTTATGCCTTTATCGCTTCGCACCGGCCCGCGTTTCACCGCTTGAGTCTGCTGCTGTGGGGACACGATTACGCGCCGCCGAGCTTCGGGCTGGTTTCCTGGCTTTTCCTGCGCGGCATTGCGCTTATCTACCTCGCCGCATTTGTTTCCTTCGGCGTGCAGGCGCTTGGACTGATCGGCAGCCACGGCATACTGCCGCTGCCTGAATTTATCGATGCCATCAAACAGGTTTTCGGCGTGCAGCGCTACTGGGCGTTCCCGATGGTATTCTGGCTGGCGTCAGGGGACTCAGCCATACAAGCCGCATGCTGGGCGGGCGCCGCGCTGTCTCTGCTGCTGCTGTTCAATATTCTGCCGCGCCTGTGCCTGCTGCTGCTTTATGCGCTTTATCTCTCGCTTTTCTATGCCGGCCAGGACTTCATGACGTTTCAATGGGACCTGCTGTTGCTTGAAGCCGGATTTGTCGGACTTATATTGAGCTTTTCTCAAAGAATTGGAATTTGGCTGCTGCGATGGCTGATATTCCGCTTCATGTTTCTGTCAGGCGCGGTCAAGCTCTTGAGCGGAGATCCCACTTGGAGGAATCTTACTGCCCTGTCCTACCATTTTCAAACGCAGCCACTGCCCACACCGCTTGCTTGGTATGTTGATCATTTGCCACTGGGCGTGCTTATGGCAGCTACAGCTGTCACCTTCCTCGTTGAGCTGGTATTGCCGCTTTTTATTTTCTGTCCCAGGCGGCTGCGCTTCGTCGCTGCCTTCGGTTTTTTTCTGCTTCAGATCTGCATATCACTTACCGGCAATTACAACTTTTTTAACCTTCTCACCATGACCTTGTGCCTGGCGCTGTTTGACGATGCCGCGCTTGGCACGGTAGTCCCGCAACGCCTGGCGCTGTGGCTGCAACAGCGCAAACCAATCCTCGAAACTGGAAAAATCGCTTTGTTCGTAACCGGTTCGCTTGCGCTTTTGATTGTGTTCGTGAGCAGCGGACAGCTTTATGCGACATTCAACGGCCGCGTCCCGGCACCTGTTATGTGGGTCGAATACGGCGTTGGGCCGTTCCGTATCGTCAACACATACGGTGTGTTCGCTGTAATGACCACCGAGCGGCAGGAAATCATTATTGAAGGCTCAGATGACGCCGTACGCTGGAAAGAATACGCGTTCAAGTACAAGCCGGGTGATGTAACGCGGCGCCCGCCGTGGAATATCCCGCACCAGCCCCGGCTTGATTGGCAGATGTGGTTCGCGGCGTTGGGGACGCCGGACAACAACCCTTGGTTCTCGCGTTTGTTGCGGCGTCTGCTGCAAAATTCCCGCGAAGTCATTGCGCTGCTTGATGGCAACCCGTTTCCGGACAAGCCTCCTCGATATGTGCGCGCGCTGCTTTATGACTACCGGTTTTCGAGCCCGGAAGAGAAAGACAGCAAGGGGATTTGGTGGGATCGTAAACTGTCAGGGCTTTATTATCCGGCGGTGGAATTAAGCACAAGCCGCGCGAGCGGCGGCGCTCCCCCGTCCAAGGTCATCGAAGAAATAATGCATCCACAATGAAGTCAACGTTCAATTGCGATCCCTCGCACGCGAGTTCCCGCAAGGCACATCGCGCACTGAAGCGCGCCCGGATTCGTGATTCGCGGCTGCGATATAGGCTAGAATGCGCGCGTCGCCCCGATAGCTCAGTGGATAGAGCAGCCCCCTCCTAAGGGGCAGGTCGCACGTTCGATTCGTGTTCGGGGCGCCAACTGTTCACAAGCAGCACGTCTACGAAGATTTGCAGTCAACTCCGGGCGCGGTTATGCCACTGAAAAATACCTGGGCACTGGAATTCATGAACGGCAGTACTGGCCTAACCGCAACCTGACGCGGACTTGCGGCAAGCGCGATATTTGCGAGGTTGAGTCGCAAAGTTACACGTGCATTACACTTACCGGTTCCGCGTGCTCAAGCACGTGCTGGATCCGGGACGCCACCTGATCCACCGTGATCCGGTCCAGGCAATCCCAATAAGGGCAATCTTCGTAGATGCATTTTTCGCAGGTCGGCACATCAGGCCTGAGCACGATGCCCTGCCCCAACGGTTGCCAGCGAATTGGGAGTTGATTGCGGCGGGGGTCAAACATGCTTACGATGGGACAACCGAGCCCCGCTGCGAGATGAATAGGGCCGCTTGACCCGGCTATCAGTACGTCGCTGCCAGCGATCACGGCCATAAGCTCTCTCAAGCTCATCTGGCCCATGAGGTTCAAGACTCCGTACAATGAATCCTGACCGGATGGTCTCTCGGAACCAAAACGTTGACCCTCATCACTGCTTCCTGTGAGAATTACGCCGAATCCTTTCCCGGCTAATTTTTGTACGAGATCCCAGTAATGTTCGATGCGCCAGCGACGAGTTGAAATTCCGCCCGGGTGGACGATAACCCGCGGCCTGGGCAATCCATCGAGCCTCTTTTGAGCCCATTGCCGCTCGCCACTCGTCAGCACCAGCACCGGCCGCGTGTTTGGGCCGGGGCTGAGGCCGAGTCCTTTCAGGAGGCTGACATTATATTCGCTTTCATGCTTTGAAAAATCATGCCGGTGTTCATAAACCCTCCGGTTTGCAAAAATGCTGTACCAGCGATAGCCGGTGGCGACTCGGGTTGGCACGCGCGCGGCCCACGCGGCAATCATCAACTTGGGAAACGGCTTGAGAAAAACGGCAACGTCGAACCCTTTGCGGAACAGTGCAACCAGTTCTCCGAAACGTTCGTTGCCATTTACGGTCAGTACATCATCGATATCCGGGTGATGTTGCAAAACCGGGGCCGCGTACGTGCTGGAGAGAAAAGTAATACGTGCGCCTGGCATCAGGTTGCGAAGAGCCGACGCTACGGGTAAACACAGCACTTGATCGCCGATGCCGTCCGGCCTGACTAGCAAAATCTTCATCCTGGCACCGTCGTACAATCAGAATAAGTCGCAGGCTGATCCGATTTTTCTGGCAATGACGCCCGATGCTTTCCGCGACTTGGACTCGGCCCAGGGGCCGCGACCGAGGAATCCGGAATATGCCGTTCTAAATGGGTATGCGTCTCAAACATCATTTAGCATCGAAGCTGCGCGCTTCACGCTTGCGATCCATGCACATTAAGTATGTCCGTTAGCGCCGTTTTCGGCAACCGGGCACAGTTTTGTTTCATTTTCTTCATCGCCACGAGTCAGGCGCATTTGATCCAATTAGCAGCGGGCTTTCTGCGCCAACGGTAACGGCCGGCATTATTCATCTCTATCTCCACTGCAGTAATGCAGGTGGCGATTGTGCGGCTTTTCTGTGGCATACTGAATGCCGCGACGAAAATTTGGCGATTCGAAAATTGTTTGATTGTAGATGCCTGTTAATCCTCTTTCCGGCATGCGGCGTCTCCACGCCATAGCACAAAATAAATCAAAACGATTACACGCCGGAACCCATTTTCACCAACCTGTGGCGCTTGCTTACATGAACCAACATAAGAAACTGTTTTTGACAGTGTTGCTTCTGACTATCGCGACACGACTACTTACGCTTGGCGCGTACCCGCTGTTCGAAACCACCGAATCACGCTATGCAGAGATAGCCAGAAAAATGGTTGAAACCGGCAATTGGGTAACTCCACAGATAAGTTACGGGGTGCCATTCTGGGGTAAGCCTCCCTTGTCTTTCTGGCTGACAGCGGGTTCACTAGAGCTTTTTGGCGTCAACGATATTGCGGCGCGATTGCCGTCGTTCGTACTTGCAATTTTAGTCGGTTGGTTGATCTATCACCTGGCTTTGAAACAACGCGGCTCGAGCGTCGCGCTGATAAGCTTAGTGGTACTAAGCACTGGGGCATTATTTTTCTTTGTGGCCGGCCAAGTAATGACGGATCAGGCCTTGACCCTTGGCACCACCCTGTCGATGGTCGCCTTCTGGCGCGCTCTAGCCGAAACTGGGCCGCACGGGCGCTTGTGGGGCTATGCTTTTTTTATCGGCTTGGCGATCGGCATTCTAGCTAAAGGCCCGGTAGCCGTCGTTTTGACTCTAATTCCGGTCGGCATCTGGATAGCATGGCATAAAAAGTGGCGCATGCTATTTGCGCGACTACCCTGGGCGCTAGGGACTATTCTAATGTTCATCATTGCCGTTCCCTGGTATCTCTTGGCCGAAATGCGCACGCCCGGCTTTCTCCATTATTTTATCGTGGGCGAGCACTGGGATCGGTATTTGCACAGCGGTTGGCGGGGTGACCTATACGGTGCTGCGCATATGCATGCGCGCGGCATGATCTGGTCATATTGGATCGTAGCGGCATTTCCCTGGTCACTTGTATTTATCGTTCGGTTGGTTAGGTTGGCGACGGCCTGTAAGCCATCGCTTCCGGCAATAGTCCAGGACGAGTGGCTTACTTATCTGATTCTCTGGACCGCAGGGCCATTAATTTTATTTACGTTCAGTGCGAATATTTTGTTGACCTACGTGTTACCGGGCCTACCCGCGTTTGCACTACTTTTGGCGGAAGTTTTGCAGCCGCGGTTACCAGTAGAAACTGGCCCTAAATCCGATTTTGGCAATCTCGGGTTGGCGTTTCTGGCTCTTCCCGTGCCAGTGATTGCGCTGTCACTGGTGATCTTTATTGTCCCGGATGTGGCCCCTTACAAATCTCAAAAAGACGTGGTGGCGCGATATAAGATGCTGCGCTCCGATTCATCGAGCCCGCTTATTTATTTATTCGACAAACCCTATTCCGCGGAATTCTATTCAAACGGGGAAGCTAAACAAATTTCCGACGTTGATAAGGCGGCAAAATATGTTTTGGGCACCAAAGAAAGTTTTGTCGTTGCAAGAGATGAAGATCTCGATCGCATGCCGCGCTCGCTGCTGAGGCGATTACAACCGGTCGCTAGATTCGGCGACTGCGAATTATTGCGCACGCGCCCGGGATAGACACATCTTTATTCGGATCTGAACCGGTCAAATGCAGGCGGTTAAGGAGCCTTCAACGAGGACTTTACGGTGCGACCCGGACTCCCGTTGTCTGCATCGCGCCAAAGACACTCACCGGCACATTTAGCCGGTGCGCGTCTCCGGCGTTATGGATCCATCTATCACGCAGGCCCGGCTGTTCCATTTTTACGCTGCGGGTGCTGGCTCTCTTAATCAGCTCCGGCCAGATTTTATCCGGTTCCATTTCAAATACCACACTTGCTTCGGCGGGAACCACATACCAATCGCCGCGCTCAATTTCGTTTTGCAATTGCCCCTCTCCCCAGCCGGAGTGCCCGGCGTAAATCTTTAATTGCTTTTGCGTTTGGGGACTCGACAGTAATTTCTGGAGTAGGTCAATGCTCAAGCCCAGGTAAACGTCGCCCATCATATGCAGGCTCCACCGTGGCGGTTCGCTGGAACGAAACACGAAAACCAGTGACCGAGGGTAAACGGGTCCGCCAATATAGACAATATTGTTCTTTTCTTTCAATACCGGATAATCCGGGAACAGCTTGCTTAGCGGGAAATCTGTCGGCCGGTTGATGATTACTCCTATCGCACCCCCGGGAATCCGGCGCACCAGAACCACGGTCTCGCGGAAATTCGGGTCCACTATGTCCTTTTTCGCCACCAGAAATAGGCCAACCGCATCCTCGCCGGCTTGGGACCAAGCCGGCAACGCCCATCCGCATAGAAACAGGGCCTGCAAAAAAACGCAAATAAACCGGAACTTCATTCTCGTAATTCGACGCAAATAGAGCATACTGCCAAATCCGCGGACAATTGTGCAACAGCTGCATCGTTTCCGGCACAAGCGCCCGCCCTGCCCGGCCGTATAACCTCTTGATTAGCTGAGAATGGATTGCTGGCACCGTTCTTGCTGGTATTTTTTTGCAAGCGTGAAGTTTCGCGCTTGCTCATTCTCCTTTATAAAACTTCGGGCGTGTCCCCCACGCCCGTTTTTTTTGACGATGTTAGCAGTAGTAAGCTTTGCAATATTATTTTCCTCACGGCGCCAACGTCGCTTTTCCGTGAAACGCCCAGCCCTGGGTTAATCTTTTTTCTTTTGCGATTCGTCTTCCGACCTGGCTTGAGCGCTCATGAAATCGGAAAGCTGCTTGAAATAATCAAATCCTGCCTGAAACGGGAACGGCTGCACCATGGAAGTCGGCTGGCGCAAGGAACGCGTGAACCAATCCACGAGAGCCGCCCCACCCTGCTGCGCAACGCCGAACTGGGCAAACGCCTGCAACAAGTTGGCGTAGGTTGCGCCGATTCGGCTCATTTCTCGTGCCATTCCTACAAATAAATCCACTTCCCCGCCTTCAATCACATGATTTATTTTTTGCATCAGTTCGCGTCTTTGTTCCCACGGCTCGCTGCCGTTGGCAAGAAAAGTGCGAAGTTCCTTGAGCAGAGCCTCAACTTCCGGGCTTTGATCGGGCATTTTCTTTCCTCACAATCATGCAAGATTCAAGAATAGCCTGAACGGAAACGTATTGCCAGTCGCTGGTTGCCGCAGATATCACGACAAGCGTCCGACGGCGAGCACATCTCCGCCGCTTTTTTCAGGTTTTAATCCATGGCCGTCCGGTTGACATCCCGGAGCGTTGAGTGCTAAAAAAGCACCACTCCTCCGGATCGCTCATGGAACGACGGGAATTCATCAAGATTTGTGCCGTCACCGCAGCACTGGCTGCCAGCGACACTTTAGCCGCGAAAAGCCGTGAACCCCGGTTTTACTCCAGAACGCTTCTGGTGGACTACGACGGGCACCCGTTCAAGACATCTGAAATGCAGATTAAGCGCAACTATATTTTCAATTACCCGTTTGTGGGCACGCCGTGTTTCCTGTTGAACCTCGGCAAACCCACTACCAGCGACGCAATCCTTGCTACTGCCGACGGCAAAAGCTATCACTGGAACGGCGGGGTCGGCGCGGACCGTTCGATTGTCGCGTATTCTGCAATCTGCGCCCACCAGCTCGCGTACCCAACCAGGCAGATCAGCTTTATCAGTTTCCGTGGAGACGTCAGTCCAAAAATCGGGAACGCCAACGTGATTCACTGCTGCGCCGAACATAGCGAATACGATCCCGCCCAGGGCGCGAAAGTAATTTCCGGTCCCGCCCCGCAACCGCTTGCTGCGATCATGCTTGAATATAACAAGAAAACAGACGAATTGTTCGCGGTCGGAACACTGGGCGGAGAGCTGTTCAACGATTTTTTTTCCAAATACGACTTTAGGCTGAATTTGGAGTACGGCTCCAACGCGGCGGAGAAACCCGTAACCGGCGAGGCAGTGGTTACCGAACTGAAAGCATTCTGCCAACAGCAAGTCAGATGCTGAACGCCGTTTGGCAGCTTAGTAACGGCTAAGAGCTCGCAATGAAAACTCTGCTTACAGCTGCAACTTTGTTTCTGGTGCTGGCGGGTTGCGCCGGAATGGACGGGTCCACACCCCCCGCAATCGCACGCCTGCAACCTACAAGAGGAAATCAGGTCGGCGGTACTGTTACATTCACTCAGAAAGGCGCCAAGGTGCTTGTGGTCGCGAATGTCCACGGCCTGGCCCCGGGTTTGCACGGTTTTGCCATTTACCAAAACGGCGATTGCAGCGCAGCGAACGGCATGAGCGCGGGACCAATTTTCAATCCCTTGGCCAAAAAACACGGCGCACCTGGGAGCGCCGAGCACAAAGCGGGTGACCTCGGCAACCTGACTGCCGACCACTCCGGCAACGCCACCTTCACTTATGAGGCTTCGGGCATTGCGCTCAACCCGAACGCCTATGACAGTATTATTAACCGGAGCGTCATTGTTCATGCCGATCCGGATGACCTGATTTCGCAACCTGACGGAAATTCCGGGGCCCGAGTGGCGTGCGGCGTGCTCCTCTTCGTTGATAAGAATAAATCCGGATATTCCGGTTACTAAAGCACTGTCCTTAGCTATACCGGATGCGGAATGATCGCCTAAAATGAAGCGATGATTCCTTGGCTGACTTCCGACATCTCATTCCCACCGTCGGAGCGCGCACTTACCGAGCCTAACGGTCTGTTAGCGGTCGGCGGCGATCTGTCTTGCAAGCGTCTGATTTACGCATATTCCAAAGGCATATTTCCGTGGTTCAACGAAGACGAACCCATTCTGTGGTGGACACCAGACCCGCGCATGGTGTTATTCCCCGCAGAACTTAAAATTTCCCGCTCCTTGCGCAAGGCATTGCAAAAACACGATTACCGGGTTTCCGCCGACCGCGCTTTTGACCAAGTTATTACGGGTTGCGCCGCACCGCGCCGCAACCAAAGTGGGACCTGGATCAACGCCAGAATGATCGAGGCCTATATAGAATTACATCGGCTCGGCCATGCGCATTCGGTGGAAACATGGATAGACGGCGAGCTAACTGGGGGTCTTTACGGTGTAGCGCTGGGTCGCACGTTCTTTGGTGAGTCAATGTTCTCACGCGTAAGCGACGCGTCAAAAATCGCGTTTGTACATTTGGTTCGACAACTGGCGCGCTGGAATTTCGGCATCATTGACTGTCAAATGAAGACTGCACACCTGGCATCCTTAGGCGCGCGTGAAATTCCGCGCACACAATTTACTCGAATCATTGAAGAATTGATACACTATGGGGGCGCAGAAGGAATTTGGCGGTTTGATAATGACTTACTTGAATGAATTTCCGCTGTCGGTGTTGCAGTTCTATGCAACTGCTCCATATCCGTGCAGTTATTTGCCCGGGAAAATGGCACGCTCGCAAGTGGCGACCCCGAGCCATTTGATAGACTCCGCGGTTTACAGCGAGCTGGTGAGAAGCGGTTTCCGCCGCAGCGGAGCATTTACTTACCGACCGCACTGTGACAGCTGCCGCGCCTGCATTCCGGTGCGGCTCATCGCCAGCGCCTTTGCTCCATCCCGCGCGCAGCGCCGGGCTTGGAAGCGTCACCAGAAATTGCGCGCCGAATTGCTGGACCTGAAGTACAACGCCGAACATTACGCGCTGTATCTGCGTTATCAGGCAAGCCGCCATTCCGGTGGCGGAATGGATCAGGACAGTCGCGAACAGTACCAACATTTCCTGTTGCAAAGCAATGTCGAATCGCGGCTGGTGGAGTTTCGCGATGGATCAACACTGCGCATGATTAGCATTATTGATCGCCTGCATGATGGCTTATCGTCGGTATACACTTTTTTTGAGCCTGGAGTACCGGGAGCAAGCTACGGCACTTATAATGTGTTGTGGCAGATCGAATTGTGCCGCGCCCTCGGGTTGCCCTATCTGTACCTCGGCTACTGGATCGCGGAAAGCCGCAAAATGGCCTACAAAGCCAAATTTCAGCCGATGCAGGGACTCATTGGTGAGCGCTGGCAACCGCTGTTCGGCCCGCTTGCGGCGACCTGACAGCAACGTGGTTGCACCTTGGCAGGACGTTCAAGGCGGCGCATTCTTGAACACAGCAGGACTGGGCGCTACCGGGCGGCAAGGACGCGCTTAAATGCGATCCTGAACTTAATCTGTGCTGCTCAACCTGATCAAGATGCTGCTTTGTTGACACCAGCAAGGTGACAGGGCTCGAAAAGACCGCGCCTGTGGCTGTGGCGGACCCAGCAGCTTTCAGATCAAAACGGAACGGGGTTCAGAACTGCTCAGAAACGCGACAAGCATTTAGCGGTCACCGTACCAGTTTTTACATTTATCGAAATTACCTCTAACCGTAAATGGCGGCTTGAATTTTCTGTCGAAAATGATAGAAACTGCGCAGCGGCCGAAAATATACAATAGCTCACGGCATTTTTACCTGCTGCATTTGGTCATTCCCGCAGCAGCTGCTTCCCTGATACTGTGGGTGATCTACATACTGGGTATCGATGAGCGAATTACGCGTCTGTTCTTCAATCCCGAAACTCGACGCTTCCCGCTACGCGACAACTGGTTTCTTGAAACGGTGATGCATCATTGGATCAAGTACGCAGTGATCCTTTTGGGTTTATCAGTGCTCGTGGCATATGTGTCCTCGTTTTGGGTTGCCATGCTGGCTCCCTTGCGCCGTGTTCTAGTCTTTGTGGTTCTTGCGATGGCACTTTCAACCGCGACGGTGAACTTGCTTAAAAACGAAAGTCCCAAGCACTGCCCGTATGATTTAAAAATATTTGGCGGCTATGCGCCTTACGTCGCTTTGTTTGAAAAAACACCGCGGGGCGTCAAATCCGGTAATTGCTGGCCCGGGGCACATTCTACAGCGGGCTTTTGCTTAATGGCGTTATATTTTGCCGGGCGGCATTTGCGCAATCGCAAGCTCGCAAATTGGGGTCTATTCGGGGGTTTGGGTCTCGGATTTATACTTGGCTTCGGGCGCGTCATGCAGGGCGCGCATTTTTTTTCGCATCAGCTCTGGGCGGCACTCATTTGCTGGCTGGTGATGCTTGCCGTATACGAACTGCTGTTGCGGCGCCATTCAGTTCCGGAAAAAGAGGCCGCTTTTCAGCCGGGTTAATTTCTTGCGGCGCCGGAAACAGTTAAATTCACGCCATGTTTTATTCCTTGTTGCGACCTTTGCTGTTCAAGCTGGATGCCGAAACCTCACACCGTTTGACGCTCGCCTGCCTGAAATTTGGACACACGTTGGGTTTGCACCGATTATTCGGTGTGCCCGCCAGCGGCAAACCTTGCCGCGTTCTGGGAATGGATTTTCCGAACCGGGTCGGGCTCGCGGCCGGCTTGGACAAAAATGGTGAATACATAGATGCCCTTGCCGCATTGGGTTTCGGTTTTATCGAAATCGGCACCATTACGCTTCGTCCGCAGCCCGGGAATCCGCGCCCACGCCTGTTTCGCGTGCCGCAAGCGCAGGCAATCATCAACCGTATGGGTTTCAATAACGACGGCGCAGAGCGGATGGTAAAAAATATTCGGCGTGCCAGGTACAAAGGCATTCTGGGAATCAATATCGGCATCAATGCCGACACCCCAGGGGAAAATGCGGCCAGCGAGTATGTCGCCTGCCTGCGCAAAGTTTATCCATTTGCAAGCTACGTCACGATCAACATTTCCTCGCCGAACACCCCCGGCCTGCGCGATCTGCAGCAGAAACAGCGGCTCAACGATTTGTTGAGCGCGTTAAAGGAGGAGCACAAGAAGCTCGCCAGGCTTTTTGGGAAGCACGTGCCGTTGGCGCTGAAAATCGCTCCCGATCTGTCGCCCCAGGAAATTGAGGACACCGCTACCTTGCTTCTTGCACATAAGATTGACGCCGTAATAGCTACCAACACCACGACTTCGCGTGCCGGAATCGAAAGCTTAAGCCAGGAAACCGGGGGCGTAAGCGGCGCACCGTTAGCTGAGAAATCCACTGCGGTCATCCGTCAACTTGCAGCCGCGTTGCAAGGACAGCTGCCCATCATCGGAGTTGGCGGCATCATGAACGGCAAGGATGCTTTAGATAAGCTGCATGCCGGCGCAAGTCTGGTGCAGATATACAGCGGGCTCATTTACCGCGGACCGGAATTGGTGCGCGAACTGCTCAGGGCGCTGTAACTCGATTACGGATTTTCCATCAACTCGCAGGATACGAGTCGTGCGCATTGGCATACCCAGGGAAATCAAAGACCAGGAATACCGGGTTGGCATGACTCCGCAAGGCGTGACGTTGCTCTGTCGCGAAGGGCACGAGGTATGGATCGAAACTAATGCAGGTTTGCGAATCGGCTTCCCGGATTCGGCTTATCGTGACGCCGGTGCTTATATCGGCGACAGCCCCGCCCAAATTTATGCCTGCGAACTGGTGGTGAAAGTAAAAGAACCGCAGCCCGCAGAATTTGAATTGGTGCGCGCCGGGCAAGTGCTGTTCTGCTACCTGCATTTCGCGCCTAACCGCAAATTGCTGGACCGCATGCTGCAAGCAAGGACCTCCTGCGTGGCATACGAAACCGTGACTGACGCCGGAGGCGGCTTCCCTCTGCTTGCGCCGATGTCGCAAATTGCGGGAAGGCTTTCAGTGCAGGTCGGCGCATGGGCCTTGCTGATGGCGAACGGCGGCAGCGGGGTACTGCTTCCCGGCATTTCGGGCGTCGCACCCGGCAAGGTTGTTATCATCGGGGCGGGCATGGTGGGTTCAAATGCCGCGCATATCGCGGTGGCTTTGGGCGCCGACGTGACCATCGTCGCAGCGAGCGCTACGCGGCTTGCGGAGCTTCAACAAGCGTATCCAGGCAAAATAAAAGGCCGACTTTCAGACCCGTCGATCCTTGCCGAGCACGTGGCGGGTGCCGATCTTGTAGTTGGCGCAGTATCGATTGCGGGCAAAATGGCACCCAAACTTATTTCCCGCGAGCTCCTGAGAAAAATGCGGCCCGGATCGGTGCTGGTCGATGTGTCGATCGATCAGGGCGGCATCGCCGAGACATCGCGTCCGACCACGCATTCCAACCCGCTTTACGTGGACGAAGGCGTGGTGCACTACTGCGTAGCCAACATGCCTTCCGCCGTCGCGCGCAGCGCTACACTTGCGTTGACGCGAGCGACTCTGCCGTATGTCCGCGCTTTGGCAAAATTCGGACTAAAGGCCGCGGTGTCCGCCGATCCCGGGCTTAAAAACGGTCTGCAGACCCATGCGGGCCATGTCACTTACCAAAACCTCGCCGAAGATAGGGGAATGCCTTTTGTCGATCCGGCTCGAGCGTTTTCCTGATGCGCATAGTGAATCTTTTCCCCACTCATATAATCCCAATATCTATGCATATAACCTGAGCATGGTTGAATGGCCACTCCTTAAAAGCGATAATGCAGACTTTTAAACGGGTTGGGTCAAGGTTTGAATGACCGCACAACGCGAAGCAAGACCTAAGCTGCATCACGAATTGTCTTTTGATGATCTTTATCTTCGTGATGGATTGCTGCGGCTCGATGCCGCATTTCTCAATTTTCTCGACCAAGCGGACTCTGCGCTGCGGCATCGCCTCGAAGCCGCGCGCGCCAATCCTCAAGCACTGTCCTCTATGGAAGAATCAGAACTACTGATAGCCGTGAGTCCGCATCTCGATGATTTTATCGCCGATTTGTTCGGCATTCGAGAAGAAGTCAGCAAGCTTTCTGCGCGCCATCATGAACTGGCTCCCCTTTACAGTTGCAAACGGCTTTTCGTGCAACGCAAGGCGATGAATAAAGTAACGCCCGAGGAAGCAGCCGCGGTGGACGGTCCTGCTGTTGAGAAACAGCTCGCAGAACTTTTTGGCGAGCCGTTCTCGGAACTCGCGTTCGCCCAGCACGTTGCGCAATGGCAAAAGGATGAAGTACTCAACGCCGACAGACTGCAACTCGCGCTACAGTATGCCGCATGGGCGGCGCTCACGCCCCTTGGACGCGAGCATCACCGCCGTGGCGTATTGTTCAAGGCGCCATCCAAGCTCAACTATATGCGGCTCGTGCCGGTGGTTGCGGATGACAGCAAAGGCTATACCGCGTATTCGCTCGACGAGAAACACTTGCGGCGCCGTCAGGGATTTGCGCTCACCGATTCCGGCACCGACCTGGTTGGCGCGCTCGACGAAGCGCATTACTGCATCTGGTGTCACGAACAGGATAAGGATTCCTGCTCTAAAGGTCTCAAGGAAAAGCCGCCGGTGGAAGGGTTCAAAAAGAGCCCTTTTGGCGTGACGCTCGCCGGCTGCCCGCTCGAAGAAAAAATCTCCGAGTTCCACAAGGTAAAGACCCAGGGGCAGGTCATAGGCGGATTGGCGCTGATCATCGTAGATAATCCGATGGTCGCAGCCACCGGCCACCGCATCTGCAACGACTGCATGAAGTCTTGCATTTACCAAAAACAGGACCCGGTCAATATACCCCAAGCCGAGACACGCACGTTAAAAGACGTGCTGGAATTGCCGTGGGGCTTCGAAATTTACAGCCTGCTCAGCCGCTGGAACCCGCTTAATTTGCGGCGCCCATTGCCGAAAGCCCCGACGCATCGCCGCGTGCTGATTGCGGGCATGGGTCCAGCAGGTTTCACCTTGGCGCACCACCTGATAAACGACGGACACACCGTGGTCGGCATAGACGGATTGAAAATCGAGCCGCTGCCCGCAGAAATATCAGGCGTCGATGAGCACGGCAAACGGGTGCCGTTCAAGCCGATTCGCGATATAAGCGAGTTGTACGAATCGCTCGACGAGCGGGTGATGGCGGGTTTCGGCGGTGTAGCCGAATACGGCATTACAGTGCGCTGGGACAAGAATTTTTTGAAACTGATCCGGCTGCTGCTGGAGCGCCGCCGTCAGTTCTCGATGTACGGTGGCGTGCGCTTTGGCGGCACGCTCACCGTCGACGATGCGTTTGAGCATGGCTTTGATCATATCGCCGTGGCCGCCGGCGCCGGGCGCCCCACGGTAATCGATATGCCAAACGGGCTGGCGCGTGGGGTGCGCACGGCGTCGGATTTTCTCATGGCGCTGCAACTGACCGGCGCGGCGAAAACAGACTCGATCGCCAACATGCAGATCCGGCTGCCGGTGGTGGTGATCGGTGGTGGTCTGACCGCCATAGACACGGCGACTGAATCGCTTGCTTATTACCCGTTGCAAGTCGAGAAATTCCTGCATCGCTATGAAACACTAGTCGCCGAGCGCGGCGTGGCGGCGGTGCGCCGCAACTGGCATCCCGAAGAACGGCATATTGCCGATGAGTTTATAGAGCATGCTCGTATCCTCCGTGGAGAACGCGTGGCCGCTCAGGCCGAAGGCCGTGCCCCGCGCATTCTGGAACTGCTGCAAAGCTGGGGCGGCGTGCTCATCGCGTACCGCAAGCGCCTGATTGACAGCCCGTCCTATACGCTGAACCATGAAGAAGTGGAAAAGGCTCTGCAGGAAGGCGTCCGTTTTGCGGAAGGCTTGAATCCGCTGCGCGTTGAAGTCGATTCTTTCGGCGCGGCGCGCGCCATCCGCATGTCCGCGCAGATCAGAGACGCGGCAGGCCACTGGAAGGAGGTCAGCCAGGTCGAACTTCCGGCACGCACCATCTTGGTGGCGGCGGGAACGCAGCCGAACACGGTGCTCGCCCGCGAAGACCCGGCAAATTTCAAGTTGGACGGCCGCTACTTCGAGGCCTGCGATGAAGACGGCAATCCGGTGAGACCCGAGAGAAATATTTCCAAGCCGAAGTTCGCGAACGTTCTTTTGTCGAAGCGCAGCGACGGCCGCTTCATCAGTTTTTTCGGGGACTTGCATCCCTCATATTATGGCAATGTTGTAAAGGCAATGGGCGGGGCAAGGCAGGGGTACCCGGTAGTGAGCCGCGTGCTCGGGCGCGTCAAGGCCGCCAGCGATAAAAGCGATGCGGAATTCTTCGCGCACCTTGACTATGAACTGCGAGCTACTGTGCACCAAGTCATCCGTCTTACGCCGAGCATTGTCGAAGTCGTTGTCAAAGCGCCGCAGGCGGCGCGCCGTTTCCGCCCCGGTCAATTCTACCGGCTGCAAAATTACGAAACGCGTGCAATAAAAGTCGATGGTACTCAACTCACGATGGAAGGCTTGGCATTGACCGGCGCCTGGGTGGATGCAAAGCGCGGATTGATTTCCACCATCGTTCTGGAGATGGGCGGATCAGCCGATCTGTGCGCGCTGCTCAAACCCGGAGAACCGGTGGTTCTGATGGGACCGACCGGTTCGCCGACCGAGATCCCCTCGGGCGAAACAGTAATCCTTGTCGGTGGCGGATTGGGAAATGCGGTGCTTTTTTCGATCGGCCAGGCGTTGCGCCGTGCCGGATCAAAGGTGCTGTATTTCGCCGGCTACAAGAAGATAATTGACCGCTACAAGGCTGAAGAAATCAAAGCTGCGGCAGATGTCGTGGTGTGGTGCTGCGACGAACATCCCGGTTTTCAGCCGGACCGGCCGCAGGACCACGCTTTTGTCGGCAACATCGTACAGGGTATCACCGCCTACGCGCGGCGCGCGCTGGGGCCGCAACAGATTGCAGTGCACGACGCCGATCGCATCATCGCCATCGGTTCTGACAAGATGATGGCGGCAGTTGCCGAAGAGCGGCATGCAGTGCTCAAACCGTATCTCAAACCGCATCACTTTGCCATTGGTTCAATCAACTCGCCGATGCAGTGCATGATGAAGGAGATCTGTTCTCAATGCTTACAGCCGCATGTCGATCCGGAAACCGGCGCGATTAGTTACGTGTTCTCCTGCTTTAACCAGGATCAGCCGCTTGACCAGGTGGATTTCGAGGGGCTCTCAGCGCGACTGAACCAGAATTCGCTGCAGGAAAAGCTCACCGCGCAGTGGATAGACCGCTGCCTGATACGGCTGCAGCGCCGCAAAGCCGCAGCCTAGCATCTCGACCTGCTCATTACGTTTTGCGGCAATTTGCCAACAAAAAAGTGGTGCAGCCCGGTTTCCTCGTACTGTTTCGCCCCCCGTATTGATTTGAATCTTCCAATCTATGACCCTTGCGTCAAAAGAGTAAAATTGCAGCATGGCTTCAATGTCTACCCTTGTTGGGCAAATCGATGCAATACTGCCACAAACCCAATGCCGCAAATGCGGCTACGCCGGCTGTAAACCGTACGCCAAGGCAATCGCCGCAGGTGAAGCCGAAATCAATCAATGTCCCCCCGGCGGCGAAACTGGAATTCACAAGCTTGCCGCGCTCTTAGGCCGCGAGTTCATGCCGCTCAATCCAGGCTGCGGCGTGAAAGAGCCGATGGAAATTGCAGCCGTTGATGAGCAAACCTGCATAGGCTGCACGCTATGCATCGATGCCTGTCCCGTGGATGCGATTATTGGCGCCTCGAAGCAGATGCACACGATAATCGCAGCCTATTGCACCGGCTGCGAGCTGTGCATTCCGGTCTGCCCCGTAGATTGTATAAGCATGATTCAGTCGGCACGGCCGGTTTGGTCCAAGCAGGATGCCGACGCTGCTCGTGAGCGTTTCGGTATTCGCAATTTGCGCATTCAGCGCGAGCAACAGGAAAGACAACGAAAACTCGCGCAAAAAACACTCGTCGCCATGCAGGGACGGAAGCAAGACGCGATTCAACGAGCCCTGGAGCGCGCCAGTGCGCGGAGAGGTTCCTTGCAGAAATGAACGCGGCCAAGCGCGCGGAGATTTTTACACGCCTAAAAACAGCCAACCCCCGCCCGGCCACGGAACTTGCATACCGCAGCCCCTTTGAACTGCTGGTTGCAGTAATACTCTCGGCGCAGGCGACCGACAAGAGTGTGAACATCGCCACGCAAAAAATGTTTGCAGTAGCCAATACGCCTCAGCAGATGCTGGCATTGGGCCGGCCCGGATTGCAAAAATACATCAGAAGCATCGGGCTGTACCGCACCAAGGCCAAGAATCTGCTGGCCACATGTAAAATGCTGATAAACGAACATGGCGGCACTGTGCCGCGCTCCCGGGAATCACTTGAAAGACTGCCGGGCGTGGGCAGAAAGACCGCCAATGTTATTCTCAACACCGCATTTGGCGAACCGACGATTGCAGTAGACACGCATATCTTTCGAGTTGCCAACCGGACCGGTATCGCGCCCGGAAAAAATGTGCTGCAGGTAGAGCGCAAGTTATTAAAGTTCGTACCGAAAGAATTTCGCCGCGATGCCCATCACTGGCTCATTTTGCACGGACGGTACGTTTGTAGGGCGCGTAATCCCGCTTGCCCCGCTTGCATCATCAGCGATTTGTGCGAATACACTAACAAAACAGTGAGGGGTCAGGGGTAAGCAGTGAAGTGCAAATTTCGCTTGAACCATGAATCCGTGTTGAACATCTGTACCGCTTACCACTGAATTTTCATACCTCGCTCATTTTATGTTTAACCCCTCGCGCGACGAAGCACGACGTTTTTTCTTCGATACCTGGAAAAAATACAAGGAAGGGAAGCCTCTTTCCGGGCTCGAACAGCTGTCCGTGGAAATCATTATCCAGCACCCTGAATATCACTCTGTGATGAATGACCCGGCACGCTATCTCAACCGCGACTATTTACCCGAAACAGGGGATATCAATCCTTTTCTGCATATGGGGATGCACCTCGCGATCGAAGAGCAGCTTTCCATCGACCAGCCGCGCGGCATTTACCGACTGTTTAAACGGATTCTGCAAAATAATGCGGACCGGCATGCCGCTTTTCATCTGGTTATGGAATGTCTGGCGGAGATGATGTGGCACGCGCAGCGGGCCAATACCAAGCCCGACGAACGAATTTACTTCGAGTGCCTCGAAAGACGCTCTGCTACGACTACGGAAAAGGACTAACCACCGAATTTGACCTGCGCTGGATTATCGCTCCGCTCAGCTGGCGGGCGACTCGGAACAAAAAAAAGAGGTTCGCACCGCTTTTTAGTCAAATTCAGTATTTCACGTACAAGCCTTTTTGGCTGGAGAAATACGCGGCCAGGTCCTGAATGTCCTGCTCGGAAAGATTCGCCGCCATTGCATCCATGATAGGATCTTTGCGCGCACCCGATTTGTAGGCGTTTAGCGAGTGCACAATGTAATCGGGCTGCTGGCCGGCGAGTCGCGGGAAGTCGGGCGCAACGCTATTGCCATCCGCACCGTGGCACGCCGCGCACGTGGTAGATTTCTGCTTGCCGGCTGCTGCGTCCCCGGCAGCAAAAGCATGGGCCGCACCTAGTAACAATGTGCCTGCAACTGCTACTGTAACCAATTTTTTCATTGTTCCCTGCGCCTAGTAGCCTTAAATTAATTACCACCCGAATAATAGGCGGCAAGGTCTGCGATGTCCTGATCTGTCAAGCCGGCTGCAATGGCATTCATTGTCGGCACTTTGCGCGCTCCCGACTTGTATTCGTGCAACGCCTTGACGATATAGGCGGCATGCTGACCACCAAGCTTGGGTACGCTGTACACTTGGGGGTAAGCGATGCGCCAATCAGGAATGCCGTGGCAGCCGGCGCACATCGAGTTTTTTTCCTTTCCAAGTGCCGCGTCGCCCGCTGCGTGGGCTTGAATGGATACGGTTAACAACATTATCGCGCTAAAGGTAAACAGACTGGCTTTTTTCATATTGCTCTTGTTTGGAGAATAAAACAGATTGCGGCACTTTAAAGGATACTCGGCTTGAGGTCAATGGTGTTTGCCCACACCGAGAGGCACCCGCCAGAGCGCTTTTTTTTCACAACAAATCGAGCCGCCCGCTTGGATTGGCGTCCACGTTCGCCGGAACATATGGTGTGAACCGGCCTGCTCCGAAGTTTCGCACTGTTCAGCGATGTTGTTAGTACATATAATGAGCCGTGGCGTAGAAAGCAAAAATCATGAAGCATCGCCTGACAAAAATTTACACGCGCACTGGCGACAACGGGAGCACCGGCTTGGGCGATGGGACTCGCGTTGCCAAGGACAGTCTGCGCATTGCGGTGATCGGCGAAATTGACGAATTGAATTCCTGCATCGGCGTGTTGCTCGCCGAAGACCTGCCTTTGGGAGTGAGGACATGTCTGTGCGATATCCAGAACGATCTGTTCGATCTCGGCGGAGAGCTGTGCCTGCCGGGACATGTTGCGATTGCTCGAAGGCACGTGGAGCGCCTGGAAAAAACGCTGGATTCGCTTAATTCCGATCTTCCGCCGCTCAAGGAGTTTATCCTGCCGCGTGGCTCGCGCGCCGCAGCTCTTGCGCATTTTGCGCGCACCGTGTGTCGCCGCGCCGAGCGTAGCCTAGTAACGCTATCCAAGTCCGAAAAGGTTCCCGAACTATCCGCTAATTACATCAACCGTCTTTCTGACCTGCTGTTTGTCATTGCGCGCGTGCTGAACCGCGAGTACGGGGATGTTTTTTGGCAACAGGGAAAAAACAAAGACCTTTAGCCTCGGCAAGCCGTCATCAGCTTCACGCACCGACTCGTACCCGGCCCCGTCATGTCGCGCAAAGTGTTTTGTCTTCTATTGGCTGATGACAACCTTTACTTGCGCGCTCGCCGCACCTGGTCCAATTTGCTGCAAACTTCACTCGCACCTTCCAGAATTCTCGGCGATTGACGTTCCAATAATTCCGGCGGCACAAAAAAGACGCGGTGATTACGCACTGCGTCCAGCATTGCAAAGCGCTGCCATACGCTGTCGCGCGCCACACTCGATATGATCGCGTCCGGGTCGGCTGCCACCAGGCTCTCGGGCGAAATTACCGGCGTGAGCACACGCGACGCGGCGAATACGTTGACTCCTCCGCAAAGGCGCAACACGCTGCTGATCACGTGTGCACCGTTCACGGTCATCAACGGTGCATTCCAGACTTCATAAAATACCCTAACCGGCCGTTTCGTGCTGTACTGCTTCGTTAAAACCGCCAATTTGGATTCAAATTTTCTTGCTGCAACTTCCGCGATATCCGAAGTGCCCGCCAGCATTCCGACGCGCCGCAGCAGGCGCGGAATGTCAGACAATTTTGTGGGTTCCATGACAAAAATACTGATACCGAGCGCTTCTAACTTGGCGACATCTCGAACGTGATTACCGCTTTCCCACGCTAAAACCAGATCGGGCCGAAGTGCTGCAATGCGTTCAAGATCGATGTGTGTCGCGTCTCCTACGCGCATTATGCTTGCCGCTTGTTGCGGATAGTCGCTGTAGGCGCTGACTCCCGCCAATTCGGGTCCGGCGCCGGCAGCATACACCAGTTCAGTAATAAATGGAGCCAATGTTACGATGCGCCGCGCGGGGGTCATCAAGACCAAGTTTTCGCCGCGGTCGTCTGTCACAACGATTGACGACGCGGCAAGCGAAGAAAATGCAAAAACAGCTACCGCAATTGCGGCTATAAATCTGACTTTGTTGCGGTATTGCGGTGAAAAATGAGAATTCAAGAAATAAAAGCGCGGAGAGCTTTACCTAACCATGTAATCAAGCAGCTTCTGGCTGGTTTGGCGTAGGCGCTGTGACAATAAGGTAACGAGCTTAATTAGAATTTTTGCACCCAGCTTCGGCTGATCAAGAACTATTTTCACCATGTTGTCCCGGGTTAGAACAGCAAAAATGGAGGGTTCCTTTGCAACACAGGTCGCGAAACGCGGCTCCCCGTCTATCATGGACATTTCACCGATCGTCATTCCAGGCAACACTAGCGTCATGTGCAGTTCATCGCCGCGTCTGCCTTTCTTGAAAATATCCACCTGTCCCTGAATCAACAACAGCATGTAGTCACCGGGATCTCCTTCCTGAATGATAATTTCTCCGGGCCGGGCCCGATACACTTGCATGAAGCTTGCCAGCTTTCCGACATCTTCGCGATTCAATTCGGAAAAAAACGTCGAATTGCCGACCATCCCGAAGATCTGTTCAGCGACTACCGTCGCCTCCCCGAGATTCTCCAGCGTGGCAAGCCGCTTATTTATAGAATCCGCTTTTTCTGCCATTAGCAACGCGCCCCCTGCGCGTTGTGCGTAGTTTACCAGCCCTTGAGTTTGGCCGCCTTTTTCCCGAAACCGGTTTCTCGGTACGCCACAATCTACAACAAACGGGATCTCGCACAAGTCGCCTGCCGCACCGAGACCGTGCTGGTTGCAGTTCAGCAATGACCGCCGGAACCCGTGCCCGGACTTTATATTAGCAGCAGCAACAGGGGGAACATAACGTCCTGCGGCTAAACTTGAGGGTATCGTGAACACGGTACCCGTCCGCGGGAGCGCAGCGTGGCGCTGCGGGTTGGACAAAATCGGGTCCCAAGGCAGCGCAATGCGCGATGCAACGCCCGTGCATACGGTTTAATTTTTATAACGCGCCGCAGCCGCCGCGCGCTTCTGATAGGCGTCCCGCGCAATTTGCACATCCTCGATCAGTTGCGGCAGTTCCCTGAGAAGCAGCGCCTGAGGACCGTCTACCAGCGCTTTTCCGGGCACGGGATGAAAATCCACCAGGATCATGTTCGCACCGGCAACTACGCCCTGCGCGGTGGCATGCATAATGTCGAGAATCCCTTCCGGCCCCATGCTGCGGGAACCTACCGAATGCGAGGGATCTACGCATACCGGCATGCGAGTCAATCGTTTCACCACCGGCACATGGCAAAAATCGACGAAATTGCGGTGCGGATCGCCGAAATTGCTTTTCATACCGCGCAGCCCAAATACCACCTTGCGGTTGCCTTCCGACGCCAGGTATTCCGCAGCGTTCAACGATTCATCAAGCGTAATGCCGAACCCGCGCTTCAACAGCACCGGAAAGTCCTGCTGCCGCCCAACACTTTTCAGGAGTTCGAAATTCTGCGTGTTGCGCGTCCCGATCTGCAGCATCACGCCAGTGGGATTGCCGGTTTTCTGCAATGCTCCGCGAATCTCGTCCACATGCGATTCATGAGTGATCTCCATAGCAATGACTTTCATGCCGTATTTGCCCGCCAGCTCGAATACGTAGGGCAAACAGGATTTTCCATGTCCCTGAAACGAATACGGGCTGGTACGCGGTTTGTAGGCACCCATGCGTGTGCATATCTGGCCGTTGCGCTTCAGTTCCCGCATCATCATTTCCACGTGTTCGGGCGTATCCACCGCGCACAAGCCGGCAAAGATATGCAATGTATCCTGCCCGAATCGTACCCCGTTGTAATCGAACCAGGTGGGGCGGTTGTCATCCTTGTGCCGCCCGAGAATACGGTATTCCTCTGAAACCCTGACCACGCGCTCGACACAAGGGAGGTTTTTCATGTCCTCGATTTGCAGCGCGCTGGTGTTGCCGATAAGGTAAACCTCGGTTACTGTTCGCTCGGTGCCTTGTTCGCGGTGGACCCGGCATTGGATGTTGGGCAAAGCAGCCAAGTGATCCATGAGCTGCTGATACTCTGTGCTCCGCGCATCCGCATTTTCGTTCAGTATAAGAATCATGATTAGCCGGGTTATTTTGGGGTCAAGAACGGTCGAAGACCTCTATTTTAGCGAATATACGGCACGCCATTTGCAAGCTCGTTCGATAGCGGAACCTGAGAAATTATCCCGGTATCGGGACAAGTGGTGCTGAAAGCCGCTCGCCAAAGACGGCGGGGAGACATGTAAGTTGTTTATTGTTTTTTCTTAACGCTGCGGAATACCGGTCCCCACAACGGATGGCCGGCCTCTGCCGGTTGTAATTCGAAATTCGGATCTATCTCCAGAACTTTTCTGAACTCGTCTCGACACTGCCTTTCCTTGCCGGTAACGCAATAGATAAAAGCCAGATATTTGTGCGCCTTGATGCGGTCGCTCTTGAACGTCAACCCCTCGTCCAAAGCGCTGGTCAGGTTCTTCCGGGCTTCAGCATATTTGCCTTGGTCGTAGCTTTTGATACCTGCGGAAAGTTCCGGCGAGCCATCGCCAAATATCCAGGTTGGACGGTAATCTTCGAATGGGCCAACGCACCCGGTGCACAACAGGGTTACCGCGACCGCCTGCACCCACAGCCTGGATCTCAGCATGTGTCCACATCCCGTCTAGCGGAATTCATGCGTTATCTTAAGGTGGTCGTTCGACTTGACGTCCAATGTCTCAGTATGACTGGCAAAAGTGGTATTTTTGATTTCTACGGTATGTTTGCCGGGCTTAACCTCAAGCTCCTTAAGCGGCGGACTGACGCCCATTTTCTTTCCATCGAGGTAGACTTCACCCCAGGGGTCAATCACCAGCGCAATTTGTGCTGCTGGGCTTGCGGGCATAGTCGCGGTGGGCGCAGCTTCTGCCAATTTGCGCGTTTTCTTCTTGTGCGTAGAAAGGTTCTTGCTCCCCTCGTGTTTTGTTTCACGCGGCGGCGCTATCGGCTGCACCATCTCCGGCTCAGCCGGTGCGGAAGCATGCCCGGTGGGTTCGGGCGATTGCGGCTCCGCTGCCTGTTCCGGGTTATTTTCCGGTCCAGCCTTGGATTCGCTCGTTGCAGTTCCGCCGTTTCCACCGCGCAAAGTTAATGCAAGCGCGACCAAAGCCACGAGTGACAGTCCGGCGTAAAGGATTTTTTTGCCGCTGGTTGCCTTATGCCAAATTGCCTCTGGAAAGGCGGCTGAATCCGTTCCACGCGATGTACTTTCACCGTGAACTTTGACGGCACTCGGTCCAGACCACAGCTTAATCTCCTTGCCTGGCGAACCCACGGCATAAACTTCATGCTCGCGCACATGCTTGTCCGCCCGCGCGCCTTGATATTCGAATAACAAGGAATATTCCTGTGACAAATGTGAAACGACCTCATAGTAAGAACGCGATACCAGCACTTCACCGGGCTGCGCGAAGCTCATCACCCGCTGCGCGACATTAATGCCATCGCCGATAATATTTGGCTGCCCGTTGATATCCTTGACTACCCTTACCGGACCGAGGTTAATGCCGATGCGCGCATTCAAGTCGCCGGAAGTCTGATCGCTGGCCAGCGCGTCTCGCAGGTTTATGGCGACGAACAACGCTTCTTCGGGAGCGCCGAGAAAGCTGATCGCGACGCCATCTCCGGTATCAAGAATTATGCGGTCACCGGCCGCGACCTCTTTGATCGCATCCGAAATGAGAGCGTTGAATTCGTCTTTCAGCTTCATCTGGTCCGCGACCGGTTTCTTCGAATATTCGACAATGTCCGCGAACACCACGCTGCAGATGAAAGTCCTGTTCCCTCGATCAAGCATGTACATTCCTCCCCGTAACCCGTTAACCGCTAAAGCGTCCCGCCTACCGTCAATCCGTCTATACGCAACGTCGGCTGTCCGACTCCCACGGGTACGCTTTGCCCTTCCTTGCCACAAGTGCCGACTCCGGGGTCAAGCGACATATCGTTACCGATCATCGAAACACGCGTCAACACGTCCGGGCCGTTCCCGATCAG
Organism: Burkholderiales bacterium; assembly: GCA_035518095.1. NCBI lineage: Bacteria > Pseudomonadati > Pseudomonadota > Betaproteobacteria > Burkholderiales > Burkholderiales bacterium. The sequence continues at coordinate 62,684 of DATIXX010000045.1, forward strand.
GGTTGCGCCTTTGACCGGATAGCCAATCTTACCGCCCTCGATAATGTACGCTTCCGCCGCGGAAAACACGAATTTTCCGCTTACAATGTCCACTTGCCCGCCGGCGAAATTTACCGCATACAACCCATGCTTGACCGACCTTATGATTTCCTCCGGATGTTTATCACCGTTTAGCATATAGGTATTGGTCATTCGCGGCATGGGAACGTGGGCATAAGACTCCCGCCTCCCGTTGCCGGTAACCGGGACCCCCATTAGACGCGCATTTAGAGAATCCTGCATGTAACCCCTGAGCACACCGTTTTCGATCAACACCGTTTGCTGCGTGGGATTACCTTCATCATCCATATTGAGAGAACCACGGCGGTGCATTATGGTGCCATCATCAACCACGGTTACGCCGTGCGCGGCAACGCGTTCGCCAACGCGGCCGCTGAAAGCAGAACTGCCCTTGCGGTTGAAGTCGCCTTCCAAGCCGTGGCCGACCGCTTCGTGGAGCAGTATGCCGGGCCAGCCGGGGCCCAAGACCACGGTCATGGTGCCGGCCGGAGCGGGCTTTGCTTCCAGATTCGCCACCGCCTGATGCACCGCCTGTTCAGCGTAGCGCTGCAGAATTTCATCACTGAAATAACCATAATCGAAACGCCCGCCCCCACCGGATACACCCTGTTCTCGGCGGCCGTTTTCTTCGACAATTACCTGCAACGACAGGCGGACCAGGGGGCGTACGTCGGCGTTTAGTAAACCGTCGCTTCTTGCCACCAGCACCACTTCATACTCTCCGGCGAGATGCGCCATAACCTGCGTCACGCGGCGGTCCAACTTGCGCGCGTATCGCTCCAGTTTTTCCAACAGCGCAACCTTGCTCGCGTCGGGAATGCCGGCATGCGGGTCGCAGGGAAGGTAAAGCTCGCGCCGCATTCCGTGCTTTACAACTCGCGTCTTGGCTTCACTTCCTTGGCGGGCGATTGCCCGTGTAGCTTGCGCAGCGGTTTCCAGCGCCGCCAAGCTGATATCGTCCGAATACGCGAAGGCAGTCTTGTCGTGCGACACAGCGCGCACACCCACGCCCTGGTCGATGTTGAAGCTTCCGGATTTTACAATGCTTTCTTCAAGACTCCAGGACTCGCTGCGCGTGATCTGAAAATATAAATCGGCGTAATCGATACGGTGCGAAAGCATGGTCCCAAACACGCGCTGCAGCTCGCTGCTGTCCAGCCCGTAAGGCGTAAGCAGGCAAAGGTTTGCAGTTTCAATCGGCGTTTTGGCTAGCTGCATTGTTGCTGGCATGTTTTTCTCGATCTCAATTAAATTCGATGCAGAGTGCGGTGAGTCAATGACGGGAGGCTATTTCTTAGGCTTGCCTGATAAAGCGGATTCACGCCGGCTATCACCACACCCGAACCGCGCGGCAGGCGGTCCAAAATGACTCCCCACGGATCGACGATCATGCTGTTGCCGTGCGTCTCGCGCCCGCTGACATGATAGCCGCCCTGCGCCGGCGCCAGAACATAAGCGAGATTTTCGATGGCGCGCGCGCGTATCAGTGTTTCCCAATGTACTTTGCCGGTAGTTTCCGTGAACGCGGAAGGTACCAAGATGATATCGACATCTTTCATCGCCCGGTAGAGTTCAGGGAAACGCAAATCGTAGCACACGGAAAGCCCGAGGCGGCCAAAAGGCGAATTTGCCACCACGACTTCAGTGCCCGGTTCAATAGTGGATTCTTCGTGATAATGCTCGTTGCCGAGGTCCAGGCCGAACAGGTGTATTTTGTCGTAACGCGCTACCAGTTCGCCTTCAGCGTCGTAAAGCAGGCAGCTGTTACGAACCTTGCCGGGCACAGAGGCTGCCAGCGGCACCGAGCCTCCGACCAGCCATATTTTATGTTTTTTGGCAGTATTGCTTAAGAATCGCTGAATCGGCCCTTGGCCCTCGGATTCGCGTAAAGCAACCTTGTCACGGTCTTTCATGCCCATAATTGCGAAATATTCCGGCAAAGCCACGAGCTTTGCCCCCTGTTCTGCGGCCATGGCGACCAGCCGTCCGGCTTCGTTCAGGTTGCCCTCCACATTGGGACCCGAAGCCATCTGAATCGCGGCCACGCGAAATACGCCGGGTTGCACGCTGGCGTTCATGGAATGTGTTCTGTGATCCACTGGATAATCGCTAATTGTTATAGGCACCGCGTCGATTGCCCACCGGACGGGTGCTGACTCAATTCCGATGCGCACCCGATCAAGGGTTCCGCCATAAATCCTTTTGCGGCGACGGGGCTGAAGACGTCAGATTCGTCACCACCGGTTTAGACCACGTGCCCGTAATATTGTATTCATACGTAATCAGATGTCCAAGCGGATCCTTGAACGCCTTCTGCACCAGGAACGCGGTGGCGCCGATAATGGGATTAGCGATAAGAAGCCCTGCCAGCGCGAGACTGTCGGCGTAACTTGGCGTCATTTCCATATTGAGCTGTTGCGTTTCTTCGACGATATTAACTTGACCAGCCATTTTTATTTCCGCTAGCGGGCCGCTGATGGTCAATTTATCGGTGGCGATTACGCCATTTTTAAGGACAAGGTTGGATTCAATGTCATCAAACGAAAAGCCCTTGCTGAACATATCGTGAAAATCGAGTGTTGCGCGCCGCGGCAGCGCCTGCAGGCTCAGAATGCCGAGCAGATTGGCGGCTATGCCCGGCTGGAGCTCCGTGAACTGTCCCTTTTCGGCTTTTAGCTGCAAATTTCCCGACAGCGTCGGATAATCGATGCTCTGCGGGCCACCGTTCCAGGACAAGGCGCCAACCAGTGTAGCTTTCCCACCCTTGATCCCCGGAGGAAGCTTGAGCCGCGCTAACAAATTGCCGATATCGGTAACATCCAGCTTGACCTTGACCTGCGTCTGCGGTTCCGAAATCCACGCACGCCAAACACCATTCGCGACGAACACGAAATCCGGATTGCTCAGACGCAAATCCTCGATGGTCCAGTCCTGCCCCTGCGGTACCGCTTGCAACGCCAGCTCGCCGAGCGCTTTGTCGCCAAGCACAAAATCCTTGGACGACACATCGAGTGCAGGGTAATTTTTTTGAGGCGCTTTCTGGGCCGGTTGTTCCTTTTTTTCAGGCGGCGCGCTGGGAATGTTCAAATTGGTCAAGTGTGCAATCAGCTTACCTTTTCCCTGCGGCTGCCAAATCACCTTGCCGTTGATTTCCTTGCCGGTCAACGTGGATTCCCAATTTCCATCCTGTGCCTTGGCATCCACATGGAAATCATGAAAACGTCTGTTAAAAGCGTCCAGCGTGTCAAATTTCACATCTATTGCGGCAAGGTCAATGTGACCGGTCGAAGGTAACTGATCGAACAAGTCGCTCCATTTGTCGAGATCGAAATTCTTCAGGACGCCACTCACCCAGATCCCGCTTTTGTCTGGAGCGCCTGCAGCCGCGCCAAATACAACAACGCCGCGATCAATACTCCTGTGCTCCCGCTCTTTGCGTAGGGCCAATTGCATGGACGCTATCTTGCCATAGCTGAGCAAAATCTGTTCCTGAGTTCCGCCGGGCACTTGCCTCTCAAAACGCACCGGGATCGAGGTGTCTGCGGCTTTGTCGAGCGGCGCAGGCAGCTCGGATGTAACGCCTTGCAGATTACTTTCCAGTACGAAGTCCGTAAGCTTATCGGTAACATCAACGTTTCCTCGCCAATCGGCCGAACCATGCAGGAACTTCGCCCAGGAAGTGAATTTTGCGGCGGCGTCGGCATTTGCCTTACCCTGGGCAGAAATATGTACATCAGCGCCCTGAGTCGCAATATCAATTCGCACCGGGCCGTTGAGGATTTGCGCTTGCAAGTTTTGCGCATCCCAGCTCGATCCGGAAAAATGCAGCATGCCTGTGAGCTGCTCGATAGGCGGCAAATCGGGATCAAACGACAGCTGCGTACCATTAAAATGGAAAATCCCCGCGTATGTGTTTTCCAACTGCTTGTTCAGGGGAACACTTAATTTTATCTCGAGTTTGACGATACCCTCTGAATGTACGCCTTCAACAAAATTACGGACCTTCGGATACGTTGAATAGCGCTCGAGAAACCTTAGATATTTTTCGTTAGGAGCCTCGGTCTCGCCGTCGACCTGCACTACGGCATTATCGGCATTGACGTCTGGAATAACGGCATCAAGTTTGGTGACCTTGGCGCCCCAAATGTCGGCTTGGTTTGAACGGACTTCCAGCCGCGCGCCGTTAAACTGCAAATCGCCATTGACGCTTTCCAGTCTTGGCCAGTCTGGAGAATACCGCAGCCCCACTCCATTCAACTTCCCCGTAACTTGCAGCAGCCCCTTGCTTTTGTCAGCGAAGGGAAAATCAGCTAGATCACCTTTGACGCGCAGGCGCACATCGCTTAACGCGCCACTGACCGAGGCGTCAGCCAGCCAGGCTCGCAAATCCTTGCTGGCCACGCGGGGTAGATAGCGAATTAGGCTCGACCCTTGCATGCGGCTCAAGCTAGCGCTTAAATCCACTGAGCCCGGCCCGCGACTTGCCCAAATGTAGCTCCCTTGGGTGTTTCCGCTTAACTCCGAACTGGAGAAAACCGCTTGAGCCAGGTTGAACTGCGCTTGACCCGCCCGTACGGTCCAGCCAAGCCCGACTGTCAAACTGTCAAATTTAAGCGCTTCCTCGAACAGCGTTGGCAGTATCACCCTGGCATTTTTCGCGTTCAGTGTTATCTGCCCGCCTTGTTCATTGCCGTCTACGGCTCCACTGATCCCGCTAAAGCCCGGCCATTGTTCGCGGGGATTCAACGCAAGATTCACAAAGCGACCCTTGACGCTATAGTGCTTTGGTATCGGCAGATCACCGCTCCATTTCAGCGCCAGATCATAAACGCTGCCCCTCGGGGAAAAATTGACAAGCTGCTGACGCAGGTCTTGCGGCAGCGGCAAACGGTCGGCAAGCACGGCCAGCGGCAGAAGATCAAACGCGTTTGCGTCGATTTCGCCGCGAAAAGGCTGCTGATCGCGCTTGGGATAGAGGCGTACAGTGAAATCCGCCGGTTGCAGCGAGATTCCGCCCTCGGTCGCCAAGCTTAGGTATGTGCCGGACAATTCAAAACCGCCGTCCAAGATTTTCCAACCCAGTCGGCCGCGCAATTCGGTCAAGTTCATTTCCGGGAGATCGGAGCGAAGCCGCGTTTTGACCTTGCTCAGGTACACATCGGCAGTCGCTTGCTGGATATGTGCGTCTTTCAAAGTCAGCGATAGATTCAGTGCACCCGTGCCGCTCTGCATTTCGATCGGATACGGTATCCAGGTGCGCCACGCTGCGATATCCGCATAATCGAATTTTGCGAACATCGTGCCCTGCCACTTAGCCAAATCACCCGGCTCCAGACCGCTACCGGTAAAGTCGCCCTTGACCTCGAGCGGCGCGGCAAGATTTGGCGGGGGGGTCGCGTGCAGAATAAAGTGATGATGAAACCAACCGTTGTCAATTTGCAGCGTGACGCTTTTCAATACCAGCTGTGGGGCGGCAAGTTTCTCGTCTTCCCAAAGAATCGTAGCGTTGTCAACGATAAGGTGCCGTTGCTTCAACAGCCAATCAGCAAATCCTGTTCCCGTGTTCTGCTGGCTGAGTTCCACTCCCGCCACATAGATTATGCCTCGCGAATCGCGCAGGATACTTAGATTTGGCTGTTCAATTTCCAGTAGATGCAGGCGTACCTCGCCGGTGGTCAGTGAACGCCAGGATAGAGTGGCCGAGACGCGGCTCAGAACCAGGGCCGGGCGCCCTGCCCGGTCAAAGACCACAACGTTGTCAAGCGCAAGAAACGGACGAATCCCTTCCCAGTCCGCGGTAATTTTACCGATCGTGATACGCTGCCCAACAGCGCCGCTTACCGCCTGCGCAATGTTTTCGCGGTAGTATTCGATATTCGGCAAAAACCAGTAGCGCAGCGCCAGCACAGTACCACCAACGATAATTACCGCCAGCAAACCGCAAGCAATGAAAAACTTTGTCAGCCAGCTACGTTTCCGGCCACTGTTATTTAAATGTTGGTCGTCTGTCATCGTAACCTTTGGTCGGCGCGCGCAAAACCTGCATCCATGGCATCCGCGCACGCGACGGCACCGATATTAGTACTGGACTTAAACTTAAACCGTGCCGATCGTTCGACGGGAAAAGGCGGGATGTAACACCCAGTCGCCCCGTTGCGTGGTCCGGACACGGTCCCGCGTAGCGTTGCTTGCGCTGGAACGCAAAGATCATCGAAAACCAGCCCTTCTTGCGCACGCTGTTTCTCGTTTATGCAAGCAAACGCGCCACCCAGTCGTGACAGCCTTGATCCCGGTATGCTAAATCCTGACACGCGCGCTAGCAGCCTTACTTGTCGTCCCATATCAGGGGTATGCCGTCTTGTCGCGCCCGGCGGTCATCGCTTTTTGGCCAGCAGAACATCAAGCGGGTATTGTTGAGATAGGTTCTAGACAATAAAATGTCAAGTCGGTTGCAATAGTCAGCGTAATCTGTTTGCGACCGCGCCAAGTTTTATCAGCGAATCACTCGGCAGAAATCCGCATTGTAACGCGATTCTCAGCATGGATATACCGGGAAAGCCTAAATCCGCCTTGCTAAAGAGAGATGAACAGGCAGCGGAGCGCGCCCTGGAATTCAGCCGTTATGCAAAGCGGGTGTTGCTTCGCAAGCCGGAGCTCAAGGAGCCGCTGCTCAAAAACCTGCATGCACCTTTAACGGTTCAGCAGATACGTGCCTGGCTGTCCCCGCCGCGCGATGAAGCCGAGCTTTACCGCCTGCTGCGCGATTTGCGCGCCGGGGTCATGCTGCATCTCATCGCGCGCGACCTGTGCGGCATGGCCGATCTCGGTGAAGTCATGCGTACCACATCTACGCTCGCCGAAGAAGCGCTCAACTTCGCCGTTACGCACCTCAACGCGTGGATGCGGCAAGATTACGGCGTTCCAACGGGCTCAGAAACTGGCGAAGCGCAGGAGCTGCTGGTTATCGGCATGGGGAAACTCGGAGGCCGGGAACTCAACGTTTCATCCGACGTCGATCTGGTTTTCGCATATCCGGAAGAAGGTGCAACCGGCGGCCGGCATTCGATAAGCAATTATGAGTATTTTGACAGGCTCTGCCGCAAGCTGATTGCCGCGATCAGCGCGATGACCGAAAGCGGCCATGTATTCCGCGTGGACACTCGGCTGCGCCCGTACGGGGAAAGCGGCCCACTCGCCGTGAGCTTTGCCATGCTCGAAAATTATTTCATTACCCAGGGCCGTGTCTGGGAGCGTTATGCCTGGATCAAGGCGCGAGTCGTATGCGGCAACCGCATCGACGATCTGATGCAACTCGTGCTCCCTTTTGTATATCGCAAATACCTCGATTTTGCCACCCTGGATTCGATGCGAAGTTTGCATGCGCAGGTGCGTCAAGAGGTCCAGCGGCGCGACATGAGCGAGAACATCAAGCTCGGGCCGGGCGGTATACGCGAGATCGAATTCATTGCACAGGTATTCCAACTGATCCGGGGGGGCCGCGATGGTGCGCTGCGTGTGCGCCCGACGCTCGAAGTATTGCAAAAGCTTGCCGCTCTAAATTTGCTTAGCCAGCAGGCCGCCGGCGAGTTGCATGGCGCATATGTGTTCTTGCGCAACCTGGAGCATCGGCTGCAATATCTTGATGATGATCAAACCCAGTCTCTGCCCAAAAATACGCAGGATCGGGAGATGATTGCCAAAGCCATGGGTTTTGACGGCTTTGAAACGTTTCTGCAACAGTTGAATGCGCACCGCGCCAGAGTCAGTGTGCATTTCGAGCAAGTGCTCGCCGCGCCGCAAATCAAATCTCATCCATTGCTCGCATTATGGCAAGGAAACTCCACGGACGATGAGGCAGCCAAGGAACTCAGCGGACTGGGGTATCGCAATCCGCAGCAGATTGTTCTACATCTGAAAAATATCAGATGCAGCGGCCGCTACCGGCAGATGCCCGCCTCAACCCAATCGCGTCTGGATGCCCTGATGCCGGCGCTGATAGAGGCCGCGGCTCCATTTGGCGACGCTGCGCTGGAACGTCTCCTGTTGCTGGCAGAAAGTGTCGGGCGCCGCGAATCGTACTTGGCGCTGTTGCTGGAATATCCGCAAGCGCTGCAAACACTGGCCAAACTCTGCGGTGCGAGTTCTTGGGCCGCGCAATATCTAACGCTCCATCCGCTGGTGCTTGATGAGCTTCTGGATCCGCGCACACTTTACTCTCCCCCAGACTGGCCGCGCCTGCAGTCTGCGCTAAGCGCCCAATTGCTGGATACGGATGTCGAGCAGCAGATGGATATCTTGCGGCAGTTTCAACATGCGCAGGTATTCCGTCTCGTGGCGCAAGACCTGGCGGGATTATTGGCGCTGGAAAGGTTGAGCGATCATTTGAGCGATCTCGCCGAGCTGATTCTTAAATGGGTGTTGCGCTTATGCTGGGACGGATTGCGCCACAAGCATCGGGACGAATCGCGCTTTGCAATAATCGGCTACGGCAAGCTGGGCGGCAGGGAACTCGGCTATGCTTCCGATCTGGACCTGGTTTTCCTGTACGACGACGACCATCCTGAAGCCCAGGCAGTGTACGCCAGGCTGGCGCAACGCATCAACACCTGGCTTACCAGCTATACCACTGCGGGGATCCTTTACCAAACCGACTTGCGGCTTCGCCCGGACGGCGCCGGGGGGCTGCTGGTAAGCGAAATCACCGCCTTCGGTGAGTATCAACGTCTGCGCGCCTGGGCGTGGGAACATCAAGCACTGACCCGCGGGCGTTTCGTCGCGGGAAATGATCAAGTCGGAAACCGCTTTGAGGCAATCCGCAAAGAAGTCCTCTGTGCAAAGCGCGATCTCATAAACCTGCGCGGCGAAATTCTGAATATGCGCGGCAAAATAATGAATGCTCATCCAAATGCGAGCGGCCTGTTTGACCTAAAGCATGACCGCGGAGGAATTATCGATGTGGAATTCATAGTGCAATATTTTGTTTTGGGATACGCGCACCTGCATCCGGTTCTGACAGGAAATATCGGCAATCTGGCGTTACTGAAACTCGCAGCAGACCTCAAATTGCTTCCTGGCGATCTTGCGGAACGCGCGCGAACCGGCTACCGTGACTTGCGGCGCCTGCAGCATGGCCTGCAATTGAATAATGAAAAATACCCGCGGGTGGAGGCCTCAGTGGTCAAAAACCAGCGCGCAGCAATACTCGAGCTCTGGGAATGGGTGTTTAACCGCGAGTAATTATTTTCCGGAAAGCTGATAAATTGTAACTCTGCCTTTGCCTTTGAATTCTATAGCGTGCGGCTGTTCGAATGAGAAACGGCCGTTCAGCCGCCGGTAAGTTGTCTCGTCGACCTGAATTGTGCCTGCGACCGCTCCCGAGGTTATGCGGCTTGCGAGATTGACCGTCGGTCCCCACAGGTCATATAGCAGGCGCTTCTCGGTTTTGATCACCCCGGCCACCGCCGGACCGGTAGCGATACCGATGTGGATCTGCAGTTTTTGGTCGTTCAACGTAGGATGCCGCATTACCACCTCGCGCATGCCCAGCGCCATATTGGCAACCGCCTCAGCATAATCAACACGCTCCTTGCTGAGGCCCCCTGCCACCATATATGCATCACCGATGGTCTTGATTTTCTCAAGGCCCCATTCATCCGTCAGCTTGTCGAACTCTAAAAAAACATTGTCCAGCAGGCGCACCACGTGCCTGGGCGACATGCGTTCGGCAAGCCAGGTGAAGTCCACGAGATCGGCAAACATCACCGTGACATCCTCGTACCCATCAGCAATGGTTTTTTCGCCACTTTTCAGGCGCGAGGCTATGTGCTCTGGAAGAATTTTAAGCAGCAGCTGTTCCGATTTCTGGCGCTCTGACTCGATCAGCAGATTTTTTTCGTTAAGTTCCGCCTGAAAGATTTCCTTTTTTTGGACAAAGAAAAGGATCATTAAATAAACTATGATCGAAAGCATGAAGAAGTTAAGAACAAAAAACACTGAGATGGTTTTCATCGGAATGCCGGTGACCATCCCTTCGGCAAGATAAAAGTCAAAAAGACCCGAAACGGCAGTGAGCGCCAGATACGCCACGAACCAAGGGATTGACTCCCTAACCCCTTGGAATACCATCACCCCCATCGGTGCCAGCAGAGCCAGTAGCACTATGCCGCTGGAGTTGATGAAATTGCCCATGAGCCATTGGATGATGAATGGCACAAACATGAACAGCCCAAACTGAAAGGAGCGGAATAACGCAAAATTTTCAGTTTTCCAATAAATTATGAGCGTCAACAGCGAAAAGATAAGATACGCCACCGGGATCGGGTACGGAAAGTGCAGGCCCATAGCCCAATAAATCGTCGGCCAAATCCACGCAGCCAAATTCATGATCAGGCAAAAAATCAGAAGCCATCTCTTGCGCCATTTCTCGTCTTCGGAATCAGACTCGCTGCCGAGCAATAGGCCCAGCCGTTCCAGAAAGCCGCCGGAATAACGCGTAGCCTGTGCCAGATCGGGCATGATGAGTTACTGTTGGGAGAAGGTAGTTAGCGGGCTCTAGGTTAATCTATTGACAGGATACCGGTCAAGGTAAGTTCTCGCGTTCCTGGCTTGCGCCAATCTCATCGCTTGGCAAGAAATACGCTAGAATAGCGCCACTAATTTGTGGAGAGAATGCCATGTCGATGGCTGACCGAGACGGTCATATTTGGTATGACGGCAAGCTGGTGCCGTGGCGCAAAGCCACCACCCATGTGCTTACACACTCTCTGCACTATGGCCTGGCAGTTTTCGAGGGCCTGCGCGCGTATAAAACGGCCATGGGCACCGCCATCTTCCGGCTAAGAGAACATACGGAGCGGCTGTTTGGCTCGGCGCACATTTACATGATGAAAATTCCGTACCAAAGAGAAACCATCATGGAAGCGCAAAAAGAAGTGGTGCGCGCAAACAAGCTTACCGAGTGTTATATCCGGCCGATCGCATTCTACGGCTCGGAGAAAATGGGCGTTTCACCCAAAGGCGCCAAAGTGCATGTCGCAATAGCCGCGTGGCCGTGGGGTGCATATCTGGGCACGGAAGGGTTGGAAAAAGGTATCCGCGTCAAAACCTCGTCTTTTATGCGGCATCATGTTAACGTGACGATGTGCCGCGCAAAATACTCCGGCACGTACGCTAACTCCATCCTTGCCAACGCTGAAGCAACCGAGCAAGGCTATGACGAAGCGTTGTTGCTGGACGTGGATGGTTTTGTCGCTGAAGGCGCGGGGGAAAACCTGTTCCTCGTCAGGAACGGCAAGCTGTACGAACCGGAACTTACCTCGGCCCTCATCGGCATTACTCGCGATGCGGTGATAACGTTGGCGCGCGAAGCGGGATACGAAGTTTCGGCCAAGCGCATCACGCGCGACGATGTCTACAACGCAGACGAAGCCTTTTTCACCGGCACAGCGGCTGAAGTAACTCCGATCCGGGAATTGGACAACCGCAAAATTGGTTCCGGCAAGCGCGGTCCCGTGACCAAAAAACTGCAGTCAATGTTTTTCGATTGCGTTGCCGGCAGGTCTAAAAAGCACGGCGACTGGCTGACCCCGATTTAAGGAAAATTGCATGCCGGAACAAACGGTCAATAAAGCCCGCGTTATTGAAATTACGGCAAAAGATCTGCCGTTGCATTGCCCGACGCCGTCGCAAATATTGTGGAACTCACATCCTCGCGTGTTTTTGCCAATTGAGGAAACCGGAGAAGCGCTTTGCCCTTATTGCGGGACGCGCTATATACTCAAAGGCGGACCCGTTAAGACCGGGCAGTAGTTGTGCCGCAATACAAGATCCTGGTTGTGGCTCCCTCGTGGCTGGGTGATGCCGTTCTTGCACAGCCCATGTTGAGAAGGCTGCATCAGCGATTCCCGGAGTTAACTTTGGATGTGCTCGCTCCACCCTGGGTTGCGGCATTGTTTGAGCGCATGGCCGAAGTCGATCAAGTCGTACTGAGCCCATTTCGGCACGGCGAATTCGAACTTGCGCAGCGCTGGAAGCTGGGGCGCTCCCTTGCATACAAGGGTTATCAGCAGGCGATTGTCCTTCCGAATTCATGGAAATCCGCCCTGATTCCGTTTTTTGCAGGGATTCCCTTGCGCACCGGGTTTACCGGAGAAATGCGTTTCGGTCTGCTCAACGATGCAAGGCCACTCGATAAAAAACAATTCCCCAGGATGGTCGAACGTTTTGCCTTGCTCGGCGAGGAGCGCGCCGCCACACCGCAGACACAGCTTGCCCGCCCCAGTCTGCAGGTGGCCGCGGGCCGGCGCGAGGAAACCCTGAAAAACATGGGTCTCAACACACATAGACCTGTGGCGGTGTTTTGCCCGGGCGCGGAGTACGGGCCGGCGAAACGCTGGCCGGCAAAATATTTTGCGGAACTTGCGCAGCAGTTGCGAAATTACCAAGTTTGGTCAATCGGCTCGCCTAACGATCAATCGATCGGCGAAGAAATCCGGCAATTAAGTGGCGGCGTCGCTATCAACCTCTGCGGGAAGACCGGTCTTGCGCAAGCAATTGACCTGCTGTCATGCGCCTCGCTGGTGGTAAGCAATGACTCGGGACTCATGCACGTCGCCGCGGCGCTCGACAAGCCAATGCTGGCGCTTTATGGTTCAAGCAGTCCGGCTTTTACCCCGCCTCTGTCAGACCATGCGCAGGTCCTCAAACTCGAGATGCCGTGCAGTCCATGCTTTCAGCGTGTATGCCCGCTCGGTCACTTCAACTGCATGATGCAATTGACGCCCGACCAGGTTTTGGCCAAGATTGGCGTCAAAAAACCATGAAGACTTCGATATTCCCTACCCCGCAGGACGCCGAAGCCGCGTTTTACGAGGCTTTCGAAAACGCCGACCTTGATGCCATGATGGCGGTATGGGCCGAGGACGAGGAAGTCGTGTGCGTTCATCCCTCGGGTCCACGGCTCAGCGGAATCGCGCAAATCAGAGAAAGCTGGCGGCAGCTGTTCGCCAATGGGCCCAGCCTGCGTTTTCATATCAGCGGTCAGCAATACCTGCGCGGCATGTTGCTCTCCGTGCACAGCGTCTATGAAAACATCGCGGTGACCGGCGAAAGCACGCCGCGCAGCCCGGTTATTGCCACCAACATTTATGTACTCACAGAGAAAGGCTGGCGCATGCTGCTGCATCATGCCTGCGCCGCGCCGGTCAGCACCAAGACAAGCAGCGATCCGGCGCCAACTGTGCTGCATTGATTTCGAAATCCGCTGAATATCCACACATGCACGCATATCGTGCGCCATGGTGGCTCCCCGGCGGCCATGTGCAGACCATTTATCCGGTATTTCTCGGCGCGCTTTACCCTGTCGATTACCGGCGCGAGCGTTGGGATACTCCGGACGGCGATTTCATTGATATTGATTGGATCGAGGGCGGGTCCAACAAGCCGCTGCTCGCGATGTTTCACGGGCTCGAAGGCGGCTCGCGCAGCCATTATGCATTGAGTTTGATGTGCGCGGTGCGCCAACTCAATTGGCGCGGTGCGGTGATTCTGTTTCGCAGTTGCAGCGGCGAGATCAACCGCTTGCCGCGCGCTTATCACTCAGGCGACAGCGCCGAAATCGACTGGATCTTGCGCAGATTAAAAACGCAGAATCCGCAGTCCCCAATATATGCGGTTGGCGTATCGCTTGGTGGCAACGTATTGCTCAAATGGCTGGGCGAGCAGGGTGAGAAAGCCAGAATTATTGTCAAGGCAGCAGCGGCTGTTTCCGCGCCGGTCGACTTGATAGCGACCGGCGATAATTTGGGACACGGATTTAACCTGTTTTACACACGTGCGTTCCTCGCCAGCATGAAACGGAAATTCCTGCACAAGCTCGAGCGTTTTCCCAAGTTGGTCGACCGCGAAGCAATGCTGCGTTCCCGCACGCTACGCCAGTTTGACGACGCGGTCACCGCACCTTTGCACGGATTTAAAGACACCGATGACTACTGGACCCGCGCGAGCAGCAAGCCGGTCTTGGCAAATATTCGTTTGCCAACACTGATCATCAATGCCAAAAACGACCCGTTTCTGCCCGCAAGCGCGCTGCCGTCGACCGCTGAAGTATCGCCTGCGGTAACACTGAACTTTCCGGATACCGGCGGCCACGCGGGTTTCGCGAGCGGCCGTATTCCAGGCCATCTCGACTGGCTGCCGCAACACATATTGAAGTTTTTCAATGATTCAAATTGACAGGATCAATGGGATTCATCAGGATTGACTCGAAGCAAGTTTAAACAATCTCAATAACTCACGAAGCCCGACTGGTCGCTGTGACTGCTCTGCCCAAAGAAATCTTCAAAGCCTACGACATCCGCGGCGTCGTCGGCAAAACTCTCACTCCCCCAATTGCCGAAGCCATAGGGCGTGCCATCGGCTCCGAGGCACTGGCACGCAAGCAAAAAACTGTTGCGGTTGGACGCGATGGCCGCTTATCGGGGCCGGAGTTGTCGGCTGCGCTGGCGCGCGGAATTCAGCGGAGCGGCGTGGACGTAATAGATATCGGCATGGTGGCGACTCCAATGCTGTATTTCGCCAACTTTCATTTGCAAACTTATTCCGGAGTCATGATCACCGGCTCGCATAATCCTCCTGATTACAACGGCATCAAAATCGTGCTGGGCGGCGAGACACTTTCAGGCGAATCCATTCAGCAACTCAGGATACGCATTGAAAACGACGATCTCTCCCAAGGCAGTGGCGTATATCGACAGGTGAACATCGCTGAGGCCTATCTAAACCGCATCACAGGCGATATCAAGCTGGGAAGGCAACTTAAAATTGTCCTGGATTGCGGCAACGGCGTGGCCGGGGCGTTTGCACCCAAGCTTTACCGCAATCTGGGCTGCGAAGTGAAGGAATTATTCTGCGAAGTAGACGGTAATTTTCCCAACCATCATCCCGATCCTACCCAACCCGAAAATTTAAAGGATGTTATGCATGCGCTGAGATCCGGTGACGCTGAAATTGGCTTAGCCTTCGACGGCGACGGTGATCGCCTGGGCGTAGTCACCAAGGACGGAAAAATTATCTATGCGGACCGCCAGCTGATGCTTTTTGCGGCCGACATGCTTTCTAGAAATCCCGGCGCAGAAATTATTTTTGACGTGAAATGCACGCGCAACCTGTCCTCGTGGATACTCGAGCACGGCGGCAAACCGATCTTGTGGAAAACTGGCCATTCGCTCATAAAAAAGAAAATGCGGGAATCCGGCGCGTTGCTCGCAGGTGAGATGAGCGGGCATATTTTTTTCAAGGAGCGCTGGTACGGTTTCGATGATGGTCTCTATGCCGGCGCGCGGCTTTTGGAATATCTGAGCCATCAGCCCGATATCAGCGCAACGCTCCATGACCTTCCCGATTCGGTGAATACCCCCGAGCTGCACATGCAATTGCAAGAAGGTGAAAACTATGCGCTGATTGAAAAACTGCAAAAAACAGCGCGCTTCACTGATGCTAAGGAAGTAATAAAGGTAGACGGGTTGCGAGTAGAATACGCCGACGGCTTCGGCCTTGCCCGCTCGTCCAATACCACTCCGGTGATCGTTTTGCGGTTCGAAGCAGATAATCAAACCGCATTAAAACGCATTCAGGAAGACTTCAGGAAAGTTATTCTCGCCGCCAAGCCCGACGCGGTGTTACCGTTTTAAAGCAAGCCTTCCGCGCGCTCATCACCTATATCACCCCACGCTAGAAGCGCGTCAACTGGAAACCTCGTCATGCCTGAAGCAGCTTATGGTGTGGTCATTCACCATCCCTACCGCCTGCATGAAGGCATAGCATATCGTGGTGCCGACGAATTTGAAGCCGAGCTTTCTTAAGGCCTTGCTCAGGGCGTCGGAATGCACGGTCGAAGCGGGCACCTGCCCCGCCGAGCGCCAGTGATTCACAATGGGCCTGCCGCCGACAAACTGCCAGACGAATTGATCGAAGCTGCCATACTGCTCTCGAATTTCCAGGAGTGCCCTGGCATTGATAATGGCCGACTTGATTTTCGCGCGGTTGCGCACGATGGCTGGATTGTCCAGCAGCGCGCCGATTTTATCTTCGCCGTAGCGCGCAATTTTTTCGGGATTGAAATTATCGAAGGCCTTGCGGAACGCTTCGCGCTTTTTCAGGATGGTGAGCCAGCTCAGGCCCGCCTGCGCGCCTTCGAGAATCAGGAATTCAAATAGCCTGCGGTCGTCATGCACCGGCACGCCCCATTCGCGGTCGTGATATGCAAGGTAAAGAGGGTCGCTCTCAACCCAGGTGCAACGGGAGACAACTAAATTTTTCGCTCCACCCACTGTGCCACGCCGGCGAGTGCCTGCGCCAGCTTAGCGGGTTCGGTGCCGCCCGCTTGCGCCATGTCAGGCCGTCCGCCGCCCTTCCCCCCAACTTGCTGCGCGACATGATTCACCAGGTCCCCCGCTTTAATTTTTGAGGTCAGGTCGGCCGTGACACCCGCAATCAGCGCGACCTTCCCGTCTTCGGTTGAGCCGAGTACAACCACGCAGGATTTGAGCTTCTCCTTGAGCTTATCCACGGTTGCGCGCAGTGCCCTGGTATCTGCGCCGTCCACCACGGCGGCCAGTACTTTGATGCCGTTTACATCAACCGCTTGATCAATCAATTCGTCCCCCTGCGACGTCGCAAGCCTCGATTTGAGCCGCGTAATTTCTTTTTCCAGCGCGCGCACGTTTTCGACAATCTGGTTGATTTTCGCTGTGAGTTCCTGAGGCTGCGCTTTCAACGCCGTGGCGGCTTCCCGCATTTGCGCTTCCTGTTGCTGCACGTATTCCAGCGCCCCTTCGCCAGTCACCGCTTCGACACGGCGGATACCCGCAGCCACTCCCGATTCCGAAACTATCTTGAAGAAGCCGATGTCGCCGGCGCGCTTTACGTGCGTGCCCCCGCAAAGCTCGGTGGAGAAATCACCCATGCGCAGCACCCGCACCTCGTCGCCGTATTTTTCGCCGAACAGCGCCATCGCGCCGGATTTGATGGCTTCGTCGTATTTCATGATGCGCGCTTCGGCCGGCTCGTTGCGGCGTATCTCGCGGTTGACCAGGTCTTCCACTTCGTGAATTTGTTGCTGCGTGACCGGCTGCGGGTGGGAAAAATCGAAGCGCGTTTTAAATTCATCCACCAGCGAACCCTTCTGCAGAACGTGCGTGCCCAACACTTGCCTGAGCGCTGAATGCATCAAATGCGTGGCGGAATGGTTGTGCATGGTGCGGGTGCGCAATTGCAAATCCACTTCCGCGCTTACCCTGTCGCCAATGCGCAGTTCGCCGGCCGTGAGCACGCCGTGATGGCCGAAGACTTCAGCCTGAATCTTCTGCGTGTCGTCCACATTAAATCTCGCGCGCGGCGTGGCCGAGCCAATCAGCACGCCGCGGTCGCCCACCTGTCCGCCGGATTCAGCATAAAACGGCGTGCGGTCGAGGACTACAATGGCGTGTTGCCCTTGCTCGATGCGCTCGACTGCGCTGCCTTCTACATAAAGCGCAACGACGCTTGCGTTCAGCTTTAATGTATCGTAGCCGTGGAACTCGGTTTGCTTGCCGCTATATTCCACGACGCCCTGCGCACCGAATTTCGATGCGGCCCGGCCGCGTTCCCGCTGACGCTCCATCGCTGCCTCGAAACCCGCAAAATCCACTGTGATACCGCGCTCACGAGCAATATCGGCAGTAAGGTCGAGCGGAAATCCGTACGTGTCGTAAAGCTTAAACACCGTTTCGCCATCCAACATGCGGTCTTCGGCCTGAAGCGCCGACTCCAACACCTGCATGCCGTTCTCCAATGTTTCAGCAAAACGCTCTTCTTCTTGCTTGAGCACTTGCGAGGCACGCTCCGCCCCGCTCGCCAGTTCCGGATACACCGCGCCCATTGCTTGCGCCAAATCCGCGACCAGTGAATAAAAGAAAGGCTGCTTCTGGCCTAGTTTATAGCCGTGCCGGATGGCGCGGCGAATAATTCGTCGCAGCACGTAGCCGCGCCCTTCGTTGCCGGGAATCACTCCGTCCACAATGAGGAAGCTGCACGCGCGAATATGGTCGGCAATGACCTTTAGCGAATTGCTGGAATAGTTCTTGGTATGCGTGGCGCCCGCCGCGGCGTTGATCAGATCCTTGAACAAATCGATTTCGTAATTGCTGTGCACACCTTGCATCACTGCGGCGATGCGCTCCAGCCCCATGCCCGTATCGACCGAAGGCTTGGGAAGCGGATTCAATGTTCCCGCGTCATCGCGGTTGTACTGCATGAACACCAGGTTCCAGATTTCGACAAACCGGTCGCCTTGATCACCGTGCCCGCCCGGCGGGCTGCCGGCAATGCCCGCCCCGTGGTCATAGAAAATCTCGGTGCACGGCCCGCAGGGACCGGTATCCCCCATCTGCCAGAAATTATCCATTGTGGCGATGCGCGCGAAACGCTTGTCGCAAACCCGAATGTCCTTTAGCCACACATCCGCGGCCTCGTTGTCCTCGGTGTAGACCGTAACCCACAGCTTGTCTTCGGGTATTTTGAGCACGTCGGTTAGAAATTCCCAAGCGTAGCGGATCGCTTCGCGCTTGAAATAGTCGCCGAAGCTGAAATTGCCCAGCATTTCAAAAAAAGTGTGATGGCGCGCAGTATAACCAACGTTCTCCAGATCGTTATGCTTGCCGCCGGCCCGCAAACAGCGCTGTGCGCTCACCGCTCGCACGAAAGGACGCTGCTCTCTGCCAAGAAACACGTCCTTGAACTGAACCATGCCGGCATTGGTAAAAAGCAGCGTGGGATCGTTTGCTGGAACGAGCGGGCTCGACGCGATGACCGCGTGGTCCTTGCTCCTGAAATATTCCAGAAACGTATTGCGGATTTCACTGCTCTTCATAAACTCACTTGTCACTATTCACCTTCGACTGCGCCCCGCAAAAGCTTCAGGATAACATCCAGATCAAAACCCCTGCCCCGCATAAACCTGAGTTGCTTTCCTTTCTCACTGGCAGTCCTGGGCAACTTGCCGAATTTTTTCCGCCATACCGCTCGCGCCGCTTCCAGTTCAGTCTCGCGGATTCGGGATGTTGCCTCGGAAATGGCGTCCTCGGACACGCCTTTGACACGCAGTTCCCGGGCAATGTGCTGTGCGCCGAACCTGCTGCGGCGCGCATGAACAGTTTGCTCCACCACGCGCGTCTCGGACAGCCAGCCGCGCTTTTCGAAATCGTCGAGCAAACCCTGGATATCGTCGGAATGCTCGGCATGCGGCGCAAGTTTACGCTGCAGTTCCAGTCTCGAGTACTCGCGCCGTGCTAGGCAGCGCAACGCGCGCTCACGCAGGCTAGGCTCTCTTTTCACCTGCCTGTTTCTGAGGAACGTTCACGCCGACGTTGGCGCGGATTTTGGCTTCGATTTCCTGCGCCAGCTTGCCATGTTCTTTCAAATAGTCGCGAGCGCTGTCCTTGCCTTGGCCGATTTTTTCCCCCTTGTAGGCATACCACGCGCCCGATTTCTCGATGAGCTTATGAATTACGCCGAGCTCGATGATCTCTCCTTCGCGGGAAATACCCTCTCCGTACAAAATATCGAAATCCGCCTGTTTGAATGGCGGCGCCACTTTGTTTTTTACCACCTTGGCGCGGGTTTCATTGCCGATTACCTCGTCGCCTTTCTTGATGGAACCAATGCGGCGGATGTCGATGCGCACTGAAGAGTAGAACTTGAGCGCATTGCCGCCGGTGGTGGTTTCGGGATTGCCGAACATCACGCCGATTTTCATGCGGATCTGGTTGATGAAAATCACCAATGTATTGGAGCGCTTGATGTTGGCGGTGAGTTTGCGCAGCGCCTGCGACATGAGCCGCGCTTGGAGCCCCATTTGCGGCTCGCCCATTTCGCCTTCGATTTCGGCCCTTGGCGTGAGCGCCGCGACCGAGTCCACGACAACCACGTCCACCGAGCCGGACCGTACCAGCATATCCGCTATTTCCAGCGCCTGTTCGCCGTTGTCCGGCTGCGAAATCAGTAAATCCTCCACCTTTACGCCGAGTTTCTTGGCGTACTGGGGGTCGAGCGCATGCTCGGCATCGATGAACGCCGCAGTGCCGCCCAGCTTCTGCGCTTCGGCGACCGCCTGCAGCGCCAGCGTAGTCTTGCCCGATGATTCCGGTCCGTAAATTTCGACCACGCGCCCGCGCGGCAGTCCGCCTACGCCGAGCGCGATATCCAACCCCAGCGAGCCTGTGGACACGACCTGGATGTCTTTCGCCACCTCGCTCTCGCCGAGGCGCATCACCGAGCCTTTGCCAAATTGTTTCTCGATCTGCGACAGGGCCGCCGCCAGCGCCTTGCTTTTATTTTCGTCCATAAATTGACCCCTTTGTTTATCTCATGAATTATGTCACAAGTGATTAAACGTCGAAAGCTAACGCCGGAGGACGCAGGCGTGTGTTATCTGAAGACCAACGCGCAATTGTCGGAAAACAGCAGGAAAAACCGCTGTTATTATTTCCAGGTTGAGCGGCAGATCAGGCGCGACAGCTCTATTCGACCCAACCACCCCAAGTAATAGAGGGAGGGGACTTTTCGAACCACCTGTGCGGATAGTGGACCATCCCGGGAATCAGCCGAGTCCAGACCACGGCGACCAATGCAAGAATACCAATCCCCACTGTAACGGTTTGCCAAATTGCAATCAATCCAGCATGCGAGTGCATCATGATCAGCGGATTCGCCCCCGCGGGCGGATGCACCGTTTTGGTTACAAGCATGAATATCAGCGTCAGCACAAGCGCTAGGACGTAGACCCAAACCGCGCTGCCAAAGAACTGGAAGCAAAGAACACCGATCAGAGCGCTGCTTATATGACCACCGAACAGTGCCCGTGGCTGTGCTGCCGGTGCGCGTGAGACCAAAGAGGAAAACTGCGGTGCCGCCGATCGAGGCGAGAAAAAGGGGCGACGACGGCGTATCCACAAATTCGAGGAATAAGCCAAGTGCCAGCGCCGCACCTGCCGCAGACGAACCCAACCGCAGTAGGTCTCTTGCGAGAATGCGCGATTTGTCAGGTTCAGCCGGCTCAGCGGACATTTATTTGATACCGAAAAATTTGTTGGGTTGCCGTTTGAGCGGGTGCAGGAGCCAAGCGCGACCCGACGGCATAGCGCACGTGCCTGGATCCGATTTTTTTCCACACTCTCATTTTTTATTTCACTTTCGAATTATGGCATAAGTGCCCAAACGCAGGAAGCCGACAACGGAATGCATATGCTTGCGGGAGCCTGACATTCCGGTTCAGCCGAGCAGCACCCCTCGCTCGTGCTCAGTTGGATGCAGGTTGAACTGCGGTTGGTCGTCACAGCCGACGTGCTCAGGACCTGGCGTGCTGCCGGCTCACAGCGATCGCAGACGGGTGCGTCAATGTCTGATAGACCACGCAATGCCGCTCCGTCAGTCGCAAAAGAGTTGCCCACTGTTCATCAGTGGCGTCGGTGTCCAGCGTGAACTGAAGGCGGATGGCCTGGATCCCGACAGGAACCTCCTTTGACATTCCGAGGGTGCCGCGAAAGTCGAGATCGCCTTCCGCCTGAATAGTGGCATCGCGAAGCTCGATGCCAAGCGCTGTGGCGACCGCGTTCAAGGTGACTCCCGCGCACGCCACCGGCGCCTCAAGCAGCATGTCTCCGGAACAGGCGCTTAGCCCGGTCTCGCCGGTTGCGGGGTGCAGACCTGCGACCACCAGCGTTTTGCCCGTCTCAAGCTTGCAGCTGACGCGGTCGCCGAGACGCCCTTGCGCTCGAAGGGTAATGAGCGCAGCTTCCGGCGCTTGCGGTAGTGCTTCTTTAGCGGCGCTTGTTCGACTCGCAATTCTTCCGCATTCAAGGTGAGTTCTCCGCGGGCTCTTAGTACGGTGCGCGATATCTGCGATTAAACGCGCGGATCGGCGCGAGAAACGACGCTTGCGACGCGGCGCCGTCCATTGCACCGCTAGATCGCATAGACGCTAAGGGTTGCATCGATACGGGTAATCCATCTGGTTAGCGATTCGGGCACGCGCGTCCGAGCCCGCCAATCTTTGCACCACATGCAATCCTGCATCGATAGAGGAGGAAACGCCACCTGCGGTAATGATATCGCCTTCATCGACTACCCGATCGCGAACCACCATTCCGCAGTAGGGTTCAAGCTCCTTGTAGGCGCTATGATGTGTAGTCGCGCGCCTGCCCACCAAAAAACCTGCCGCACCGAGCAGAAGCGAGCCGGTGCATACAGATACCTTCAGCGGCACAGACCGAGCAGTTCTCAACCAATCAAGAAAAGAGCGATCGCGCTGCAGCTTTTGCGTGCCGAATCCACCGGGCACGAAAAGCATGTCGTAAGAACTGAGGGGTTCGGCGACAATGTCGGCTTCGAACCGAAGCCCGCGATCATCTGCAACTTGCCGAGTCAATGAGCAGATGCGCCACTCGAAATCGTCCATTATCTGCATCGACTTGAGGCGCGTTACTGGATCATAGAACCCGACAAAGTCGAGAGATGTCATACGCTCAAATACTACGAAAGCAGCTTTCATAAAATCTATCTCCCGCTATCGTGCACGGTCCGACGCTTCGAATCAGTGCCCATATGGAACCATGCCGCCGCAACAGGCAGACGGTCGTCAATGTGCACGGTATGCGAAGCAATTGTCATTTGGTGTGCCAACCAACACTTCGGTGGCGGTTAGCAAACCGATCAGCAGCATGACAGCGGACTTCGTGACCCAGCAGACAAAAATAAAACACGGCGGTGCCTTCGGCCGTTCCGGTTGATGGTGTTGTTGGGCACCTTACAATTTCTTACTGAGAATAGCCGCCTGATACCGGGCTCGAAGCCGCGAGTCTTTAATTAACGCATGATAATGCAGTTGTCTCCAGCACCACCCATTTTGCGGAGAATTCGGTTGGCGCGTTTAGCAAATTTTATTTGCTATCCAGATGGAAATACCCACGCTCTTTTCCCGCCTTGCAAAACACCTCGGCCGTCTCCTGGATAGCGTCGTCATAATACTCGACCTCCACTTCCGCAAGACCGCTGAAAGCACATTCATTACCGGAAACTTTTGAATGGCGTCAAATGAAGCGTCAATCGCCCCAAGTAAGTCTCCTAGGCGACGGGACGCTCCCTCGATCGGGCCCGCTTGGATCAGTGCGCAAAAGGCAATCTACAGTGCCGCCAACAGACGGCCTTTTCTACTCCGCAATCACCACACCCTGCGCGGTGTCGGAATGGTATTCGCCCATGAATGGATATCGTCCAGGGGCGAGCGGCCTCAGACGTACCTTTCCTGTTCCCCCGCCGACTACGACCTTCTCGACTTTGAGCGCGTCGGACTCGAATTCTTCGGCGGTCACATCCTCGTTTTTAATTATAAGGCTGGTCGCTTGTCCCGCTGGTACATGAATCTCGGAGGGCGAGAATTTGTGGTCCTTGATGGTCACCTCGAAGGTCTTGATGTCATCCGCCAGGGAAGGTCCAATCGACCCAAGGGCAAGGGCAAGCCCGAGGAGAACGGAGCGCAAGCGAATGCCCGCACCGTACTGCAATAAATGTTCTTCTGGTTGTTTGCATTTCATGATCATCATGCCTCCTCGAACAATCCTTGGGCGACAAAACCTCCCTTGGAAATACCGCCGGGACAGGCAAAAAGTCCGCCGCCGACATGGGTGACAAACTGGTTCATCATGTCGAACTTCGACAGTTTCTCAAATATCTTGATAAATCCAGCCCTGGGGTCACGCTGATAGGCTACAAAAAACAGGCCCGCGTCGTATTCCAGCCCCTGCCGCCAGGGCGGCCAGCGCTCGGCAACGAAATTGACGCCTTCATTATAAGAGTAAGGCCGTCGTAGAATTTGCGCGCCATCATTGTTCGCCGCAGCAGCGAGCCGCACATGGGAATTTTCCGGAATCACCGCATTGCCATCCTTGTCGGTGGCATCGAGATCGAGCGCATCGAATTCTTTTTGTCCGCCGAGCGGGGCACCGGTATATTTGTGCCGGCCAAAGGTCTGCTCCTGGAACGCAACCTTCATGCGGTCCCAGTGCTCGAGTGCCATACGAATGCGGCGGACGACCACATAGCTTCCTCCGCGCATCCAGTTTGGTCCTTCGTTGCCAACCCAGACGAAGCGCTCCATCGCAGCGGGGTCGCTCACGGCTGGATTAATCGTTCCGTCCTTGAAACCCATCAGGTTACGCGGCGTCTCTTTACCGCCGAAATTCGGGATAAATCCAGTTTGCGCCCAGCGGATCTGCGCCACGTTCGCGGCAAGACGCGCAAGCTGTCGCACGGCATGGAATGTAACTTGTGGATCGTCGGCGCAGGCCTGTACTGAGAGATCCCCTCCCGTATCCGTCTGGACAAGCTGGTCGCCGACGAATTTGGGCAAATCAACCAGCGCGTCTGGCCGGCGCAACGCAAGGCCGTAACGGTCCTTACCATCCTTGACGAACAGTCCCGCTCCGAATCCGAATGTCACGGTGAGGCGCGCTGCCGCCAGCCCCAGCGCTTCGCCGGAATCCGCTGCCATCGTGCGCGGATCGCGCTTCATGTCGTCATCATAGCCCTTGGTGTTGGCTTCGGAATCGCCGCCGACGGGTGTCAGTCCGTCGTGAAGCGGTTGAGCCGTTTCGCCCGCCGCCATTCGCGCCGCTGCTGAAGTCCAACTGCGCAGTAACGCGATAACATCCTCGCGTTTGGTGGTGGTAAGGTCGAACGCCGCGAAATAACTGTGCTGTTGCGCAGGCGTCACGATGCCGCCCTGATGCAAACCCCAAAACGGTTCCAGTTCCTTGCGGTGGGAAATGGCACCCGCGGGCTGGGCTTTCGCATCCGCCGTCGCCGGTGCCAAAACACCGGCGCTGAGTCCTGTGCCCGCAGCGGCTACCAGGCGGGCCGTCTTGACAAGGAAACCACGACGCGAAGCGAGAAACTTGACAGGGTCCCGCTGCCTCACCGCGTCGCCTCCATCAGCGTGTTTATATCGTCCTCGACGTAATAGAAACCACTGCCGTCCGGCTTCATCGCGATTCCGAAAAGGTCGCCGTTACCCGGTGGCAACTGGGCTTGGTCGGTATCGATCCATCTGGCGTAGATCTGCTTGCCAGTCGCGGGATCCACCTCGACTACTTGACCATTCTTGGCATTGGTGACGAGGAGGTGCCCGTTCGGAGCCATGCACATCGCGAGCGGACGTTTCAGCAATCCGTCCTTGGTCACGGTTCGGCCGGTCCCGGCGCTGGTTGTACGCGTGGTAGCCTCAGGGATCGCCACGATCTGATTGCCGAGCGCATCCGATACGTAAAGTGTCCCTTCAGGGGCAAGTACCAAACCGGTCGGGCCGATAAGGAAGGCATCCCGATCCGCTCGTTGACCAAAGCCGTTCGCGATCACAGTTTGGTTTACAATCACCGGCGGTTTTCCATCGGGAATTGACAGCTCAATGCGTAACACCGTCGCCTTACTCACCGTCACCGGGTAGCCGGTCTGCGGGTCTCGGACTTCGGGGCCGGGAACATCAAACCCCGCCATGCTGACGAATAAGGTGGCACTCGCCCCGTTGTCGACCACTGCCATATTGCCCCACGGGCCGTTGATGTTCGGACCGGACCATGCGTTGGCCAGCTGGCCATTCGAATCGAGTACGAGGAGACAGCCGTCGCCCTTGGTGCGCGTCGTACCGTCGCTGCTAGGCGTACTGCCGACGATCACCCATCCTGTTTTGAGCATGGTCATTGCCGTGCCCAAACCCACGCCACCGGGACACTGCGCCAGATGTTGCGCGAGGCTAGCAAATAGCGTTGTCTTTCTGGTAGTAGGATTGAAGTTGACGATCGTGCCCCCTGTTCCCTGCAGGTTCGATATGTTATTGAAATTTGTCACCAGCACATCATCCTTCTGAATCTTGCCTGCGGATACCGGAGCTACAACCACGGCGTAGGGGTTAAGGTCACCATTGTCTGTGACCGTCGAGGTCAGCGTGACATGCCGATGAATTGTTTCCAGGAAGCCCTGCTGCTCGGCTGCCCGCGCGTTGGTCGCGCAAAAGACGAGCATTGCGGTCAATGCCGCTACTGCAGCTCCACGGGGCATCGATACGCGTTGCGCAGCAAATGGCATGCGTTGGACATCCTTCAATAAGGCTTTGAACCACCATCGATGATAACGTAAATACGAATGATTATCAATTAGCCTAACCTCGTAGGGCCGAAAGCATCCGGACAAAAAGCTGAAAAATTGGATTGGTTCCTTGCAGGAAGTGACTGAGCGTCGGTGGTCGCGCGCTCGGCAATCGGTTTGCATGGGGAAAGTTGTCATAACACGCTCTCGTCAGAATTGAATGTTGGTCCGGATGCCGATGACGGCTTCGTTCTTTAACGCGTGATTCGGGTCGTTCGGATTGGCGACGCCGGCGCCGGGATGAAACACGTACTGAAAGTCAGGCTGGATCTGCCACCAGGGTGTCACTTGATACTGGTAAGTCATTTCGAGGACAGTCTCACTGCCTCGGACAGGAGTTAAAGAACCAGTAAAGAATGAAGTGTCGCTGTCCAAGGCGGCAGCTTGGCTGCTCACATGAGCGTAGCTTATGCCGATGCCAAAAGTGTCGTCGTCGCGGTGCAGGAATGGTTCATGGAACACGATTCCTGCGTTCAAGCTGAAATCGATGAGATTGCGATCGGCCAACGGCGTCCCCATGGCCCGAAGAAATACATTTAGGGTCCGGTCTAGTTCAGTTGCCTGTTGCCAGATCATTTGGTCCACCACGCCGTAAATTGCATAATCGCCGCTGTGGCTTTTTGCTATTCCGGTGCTGGCCGGATTGACAAGAGATAAACCGGTATTATCGAATTGTTGATCGGCAAAGTCCTTGGTGTCGTACCAGAAGCCAAGTCTGTAGGTGCGCGCTAGGGGCTCCGATTGATTTGGATAGAGCATGGTCCCGGGCGAGGGATAGGCGTACTGTAACTCCGCAATTGCGAGCGTGCCGTTCCACGGAAACGTCGTGCCTGACGGGTTTTGCTGCTGTGGATCGCCATTGCCGTTGTTCACCGGGCTGCCACTAAATACGCCTGCAAGGACCGTGAGTGAATCTGTCGGGCGCGCCCGGATCCGGACGCCGGGCGCAGATAGCGGATACGCTGGGCCGCCGCCAGGCATATCGGCCGATGGAACCATCGGCCAGCCGAACATGGTGTTGACAAACGCCAAGGCATTCTCACTGACCATGAATTCCTGATCGAGGCTCTGCTGGCCGACCCTGACGTTGAACCGATCTTCGTTTCCAAACTTTTGCTGATACCAAAGTTCCCAGAGTCGAGTCGCTGGATCGGCCTCGATGCCGCTCGCGGTTTGTAACGTGAGAAGATTTTGGGTGCTGAGATTTTGGCCGTGGATTTGCAGAGCGCTGG
>DATIXX010000046.1 GCA_035518095.1 Burkholderiales bacterium
TCCCTACCACCAATCTTAATTTGAACGCGTTACGCAGCGGAGTCAAATTTTTCTATGGGGCACAGATAGCCGGAAGTGATATTTGAATTGCTTGAGGATAACTGCGACCAAATTCCAAATGCATCCGCGACCTAGCGCGAAGGGGCAAGAGCCGGCGTAAGATCTCGAGCGCTGGCTTCCCGCGTTTCCAACGGCTTCAGATTCCAACGACGCTCGGTCAGCTTTAGGATCGAAGTCGTGTCATACAAAGTGTGGTCGACCTAGCCTGGACGTTCGTTGTCTGGTCCCAAGGATTTGATGAAAGAAACTGTGTGGCGCTTGCAGGCTTTAAGTTCTGAAAAAATTCCGCTTGGTCCCTGAGGTGGCGCGCCTTCGCGGATGGTCCGTATGCGTATCGGGCGAAATATGCAAAGGGCCGGTGATGGAATTGAAATAAAGGATCAGGCTCGCCGGCGAGCGCACCGTTTCATACGCCGGAAAACGAAGCCCTTGATATATTTTTCTCGCTCAGCCGGTCGCCGATTGTCGCCATGTTCTGCATAAAACCAGCGCCGCAGCGTCGGAATCTTCGCGGGTTCGAGGCGTTCCTCGGGGCTCACTTGAGTGTAGCAACAATTTGCCGTATTTGCTCCGGCGTATGCTCGCCTGCTAGCGGCGTTCCCGGGATCAGATACTTGCCCATCGCGAGCGGACCGATCACAACCGGCTCGAAGCCGATCTCGCGCACCAGACTCGATGCCAGCTTAAGGGCATTCGCGTCGTCGCCTGCCATGGGAATTCCGGTACGCTCGCCGTGGTGATGCGCCGCCGCCGGCAGCTTGGCGTAATTGATTGCATTGAAAGCCCGCACGAGGCGCACTCCCGGCAGCAACTCGGCAGAAGCGAGACCGGCCCCCTTTTCACGCGCCCAGGTCGCAATCTCGCCGTCGCGCGCTGGGATTGGATTGCACGCGTCGATAACGAGCGACTTAGTAGCGAGTTCGCGCGCGTAGTCTTTGCCAATTTGCGGCAGCGCCCGATACGGGACGGCAAGCAGCGCCACATCGCCGAATGCGATCGCTTCCTGCACCGTGCCGGCGTGCGCCAAGGGGCCAAGGCCATCCACCAAGCCCTTGAGCTCCTCCGGATGGCGCGAGGAAAACATCACCGGGTGACCCGCCTGCACCCACAAGGCGCCAAGCGTGCCGCCGATATGTCCGGCGCCGATGCTGCCGATCTTGAGCGGTGCTCCACTTGCTGGGCCGGCGGCGAATGCCGCACGTGAAGACGTTGCCAACATTGCGGCTGCGGCTGCGGCAGCGGTTATGCGGAGAAATTCGCGACGACTGCACTCCACGACTTCATGCTTTGCCATAATCTGCTCCTCAAAAGCGTTTGCGCGCAGTTTCTAACTCGAGTTGAATCATATTTGCCTCCTGGGGGCCGGGAAGCGGAAAAACAGTGTGCCGCTCGCACGCTATTTCCGCACGCTTTCAAAGCGACTGAAGTAGCTCCACCATCCGCTTGCGTTGGGCGCTGTCGGGCAGGCGGCCGCGCATCGCGCCGAGGTTATCAGCCATGTGCGCCGGATCCGCTGTGCCGGGGATGACCGCGGTCACCGCCGCGTTGCCGAGCAGGAACTTGAGGAAGAATTGCGCCCAGCTTCTGGCGTCGAACTCCTTTGCCCATTCCGGTAGCGCCTTGCCGCGCACGGCGCGGAACAGGCGGCCATGGCCAAAGGGAAGCGCCGTAAGCACCGCGGCTTTCACCTCAGTGGCGAGCGGGAGCAGCCGTTCTTCCGCTTCCCGGTCGTCCAGCGAATAATCGACTTGTAGAAAATCGGGTTTCTCGCGCGCCAGCACCGCTTCCACCGCAGCGTAATCGCCGTGATAGGTCGAGGTGATGCCGACGTAGCGGCACACGCCTTCGGTTTTCCAATCCCGAAATTGTCCCAGCGACTGATTTGGGTCATGGACATTATGGAGTTGCAGCAGGTCGACCTGTTTGGTACGCAACCGTTGCAGCGAGCGCCTTAATTCCGCTGCGTCCGGCGCCTCAAGCTTGGTGGCGATGAAGACCTGCCTGCGCAGCCCAGCCTGCGCCACTAACTCGCCGACCACGCTTTCCGCCGAACCATAGGACGAGGCGGTGTCAATGATCTTGCCGCCGCCAGCGACCAGATTGCGCACGACCTGTGCCAGTTCTGCGAGTTTGGCCGGGTCATCGCCGACATCGAAAACCCGTGCGGTGCCGAGTCCGACCGTCGGCACGCGTTCGCCACTGCTCGGAATCGCCTTGGTAATAAGGGACTCTGAGGAGGTTTGCGCAGCCGCGAGCGGTGGCAACACCGTCGCGGCGCCGAGCCCGCCGGCGAGCGCGATAAAATCGCGCCGTGTCATCTGATTCATGTCAGTCTCCTTAGCCGAGGGTCTGAGTCATGAGTGCCGTGCGCCGTTCCTGCGTTCGGCCCAGTGCCGCTGACAGTATTAGCCATCCGGCTACCACCGGCAGCGCGCACAGCGCGATTGCACCGAGTTTAAGTCCAAGCGCCTGCAAGCCGTCGAACACCCAGCCGTACAGAGCATCGGAGCCCCGATAGATTACCACATCGATCAAATTCTTCGCCTTGTACTTCTCCTCGCGCGCGACGACCGTGAAGAATACTTGGCGCGCTGGATTGGCGATAGCGAAGTTCATCCAGCGCTGCGTTACCTGGACCACCACCACGACGAACAGACTCGGCGCGAGCGCTAGCGCAGCGAAACCTACGACGTATACGGCTGGCAACGCGCCGGCCGCCGCGCCGGTGCCGAATCGCTTGAGCAGCCGTCCAGTGGCGAAGATTTGAGTTGCCAGCGTCAGGAGTCCGACCGCCAAATCGATGCTGGCGAATATTCGTGTCTGTGCGCCGGCCCCATGAACGGCCGCGGCCACAATATGGGCCTGCTCGAAATAAAGAATTGTCGCGCCGAACGACAGCAGACTGACCCACGCGCCGACACCGAGCAGGTACGGCGATCGAATCAGCTCGGGCAGTGCCGCGAAGGCACTGCCCCCGACGCGCCTTTCATTTCGGTGCGGGCCCTGCTGCGCATTGGCGGTGCGCTCGAGCCGGTAGACGCAGAATACCGCCAACTCCAGAAACACGATGGCGGCGATAAGCAAATTGGCGGGGCCGAGCGGCACGGAAAGGCCGATGGTAATAACTGGGCCCAGCAGCGCGCCAGCTGTGCCGCCGGCACCGATAAAGCCGAATAGTCGCTTACCCTGCTCGCTGGTAAAAAGGTCGGCCATGAACGACCAAAACACCGCGACAGCGAACAGGTTAAACACACTAACCCAGACAAAGAAAACGCGCGCCACGATCACCCTTTCGACGTCGAGGGTGAGCAGCAGCCAAAACAACGCGAGATTGGCGGCGAAAAAATGGTTGACAATAGGAATGAATCGGGCACGCGGCAGTCTCGCCACCAGTGTACCGTAAAGTGGCTGTGCCACGAGAAGGGTCACGAAAGTTGCACTGAACATCCACGGCAGCGCCTTGACCCCGCCCGCGATGGCCATCTGATCGCGAATTGGTCGCAGCACATAATAGCCCGCCAGGAGCGTAAAGAAATAGGCAAAGGACCACAGCGCTGCCGCGCGCTCTTGGGGCGTCGCCGGCACCGCTTGTCCTAGCCAGCGGTGGAGCAATGTCACGGTATCAACGACAGCTTCTGCGTGAAATGGTTGCGGTCACGACTTGGCAGTAGCGGCGGCTCTGATGCAGCAACTGTATAACGCTACGATCGGTTATCGTTCAAATGCCAGTTCGAACACGACAGATTATAGTCCCAAACTGACTTTGCATCGGAACCGTCGCGGTGACTACTGTTGTTCCGAGCGCCAGTCCTGCGCCGGCACCCACTGTCGCGTGGATGCCGGCATCAATAGCTGGACCCGCCGCCGCCCCAACCGCCATGCCGACCGCAACACTCAGCACCCTGCTCCCGCCGCGAGCCTTAGTGGGAATCGCCTCACCTAAGTGCGTCTAGGCAAATTGCCCGCTCTCGAATTCATCTGCGCAAAAATGGTCAGTGACGGTCGAGAATTGCGACGGGCAAAACATGCGGGGTAAGGAAACTGAGCCTACGGGCAAGGCCGTGGCTGGGGTTCTACACGCCGCCAACCTCCGGAACAGTCGCTGTCCCGTGGATAATAACTTTTCGCATTGCCACAGTAATACCCGTATGCCGGCTGCGGCAACGCGGTATAGGGTATGTCCTGCCACACTGCCAGCGGAATGGTGTTTGCCGCTATGGCAAAACCGTTGGCGCCTGGAAACTGTCCATACGGGCAAAAGCTCCAGTTTTCTTAGTAGCTGACAATGAGCTGACAATGACGTGCCGAAATTTGCTTGGCGGACTTGCGGCCAGCGCGGGCGCTGATATTCGCAACAATAGCGCGACCGTCGGGGCAAAGCGACAAAATTCAGGTTTCATGAACTCATCTCCTGCGATCCACTCAAAGCGATTGATAGGGTCCGGTCCCGCTTACGCACGGTCCGGTTCGTATACGGGTGCAAGTAAAGCACGGGCATGCGAAAGAATTATGAACAAGTACGCAACGGAACGTATCAGGCGGGGCCCTACATTTTTCCAGTAGCGCTTAATTATCGCTGCGGAAATTTTATTCAATGAAATATTGCTGCGCACAAAGCCGCCGGCGTGAGGATATGTAATTATTTTGCCATCGTGCCGTCACATTATTCTTGTAACGTAGTTAATTGTTGACTATCACCGAAAGGTTCTTAAGATGACTATCGCCACTATTATCCGAGAAGCCAATACCGAGCAGGAAATTTATTTTTTGTTGACCGCTTACATTGACGCGCTTCAGTTTGGCGACAAACTGAATTGTCTGTCTGAACACTTGAGAAAGTTGCCGCTAACCGGTCTGGAAGACTTGCGGGCGCGGTCGATAAAACTTGTCACCGAACTGGACGCCGCGTCGAAAAGGTTGGATGACAAAGTCTGTACGGTAATTAAGGAAGCTTTGGAAATTTTCGGAGCGGCCTTGTCGCGCCTTGAATCGTTCCAACGGTTGTCACGACCCCAGCGCTTGGACCTTCAAGGCAGCGCATTGGGCGATAGGATCGCGGCACATTCAGGCGCAACCGCGTTCGGCAGCTCCGATAGCGTCGGCGATAGCGCCGAATTTAGATTCTAAGTTCGGATTCCCGCCGAGCGGAAGAACGCCTAGGGGTTCGCGGTTGTTTTTCTGTCGGGCCGAATCTAGGTGCCAAATGAAATGTCGTCGCGTTGCATTTATTTTTCTTTCCCCGTCACCCGTTACAATCCCCACCCCGTTACGGGAATCACTTGGCCGGTAATTCCTGCGGCGGCATCGGAAGCGAGAAAAGCCACGACCTCGGCAATATCCTGGCGTTTTGCCCAACGTTTCATGTCCTTGGGCTTCATCGCGGCTATATTCGATGTGGTATCCACCAGCCCGGGTGCCACTGCATTGACGCGGATTCCGAAATCCCGCCCTTCGAGCGCCAAAGTACGCGTGAGAGCCTCGACACCGGCTTTGGCGCAGTTGTAGGCAACCATGTTGGCCTGCGCAAGGCCGGCCCGAGCGAAGTTGATGATCACGCCGCCGCCGGCCTCCCGCATGTGCGGGAATACCCCGCGTGAGACCAAAAAAACACTCAACAGATTATTCCCGAGTTCATGATTCCAATCGTCGAAACTGAAATCCACCGCCGCCTTGTAACGTGTAAGCCCACCGGCGAGATTGACCAGGATGTCGATCTTGCGGAATTCACTTATAGCGCGCTCGATCAACTGGCGCACTTGGGATTCATCAGTGAGATTTGCGGCCAGCGCAAACACACGCGCTCCGGCATCGCGCAACTCTTTTGCGCGCGCCTCCACATTGCTTTGTGTGCGCGCACAAATTGCGAGCGCGGCACCCTTCGCCGCCAGAGCTTTGGCGACTGTTTGTCCGACCTGTCCCTCATGGCTCACTCCTGTCACCAGAGCGACTTTTCCTTCAAGAATGGCTGGCATATTGCCTCCAGGCGGTTACCGTGTTCTGCAATAATCGATCCAAGAGAGCGGTGATAGCAAGCAATATTTGCCATTGGTCGTCAACGCGTACCCAAAATATTTGATCCGGAAATTTCGCATAGAGGTGCGCGGGCCAAACAAAAGGATCGAGCGGCGCGCCTTTTGGAACACCAAACAGCAAGGGTGGCATTTTTATGGGAGAAATTAGGACACAGGGACTGCGAGTGCAATTTGTTGATAAAAAAATGCCCAGGTAACGAAGGCTAAATCTGCGCCACCAAGCCTTCCAACACACGTGTCCGAGTGACTGCCGCGCACTAGCCATGTACGATTTAGCGTCATGCTGTTCCGCTCGTTCCCAAACACCCCGACAGTCATTGGTGCAATAAATCAGGCAACCGGTACCCAAGAAATGAACTTGTGAAAGCACAGCTCGGTTTGCAAAGGCGATCACCTTAGACGCTCGCTGGTCTTCCAATTGGCATCACATAAAACAGCGGGAAATACATTTGCAAGATCCAACGCGAACGCCGGTCAACGAACGCTACGCGTCAAAACGAAAATTCGTCGCCATAACCATAATTTCTCTGCTGTCCCTAAGGCGTTCCGATATAGTCTTGCTTGCCGATCTCCACGCCGCAGTGCCTGAGAATGTCGTAGGCGGTGGTAACGTGAAAATAAAAATTCGGCAGTGCAAAATTCAAGAGAAAAGGCATACCCAAAAATGTCACCGTTTTATTGCGCATCTGCATCGTGATCGTTTTCTGTTCCGAACCGTTAATTTGTTCCGGTTTCAATGTCTCGAGGTAATCGATTGTCTTGTCGATGCGCGCTAAAAGCTCGGGAAAAGTCGCCTCAATATCCTCGAATTTAGGCGGTTCCCGCCCAGCCAAACGGGCGCCACATCCCTTGGCCGCGTCCGAGGCGATTTGAACTTGCCGCGCCAAAGGAAACATATCGGGAAAAAGTCGGCTATTAATCAAGACTGCGGGTTCGATTTTCTTCGCTTCCGCGTAGCTTGCGCCCTTTGCAAGAATCGCAGCGAGGTTTTTCAGCATGCGGATAAAAACAGGCACCGAGGCTTCGTACATTGATATCGTCATTGTTTTGTCTCCATAAAGGTTATTTGGAAAGCGTTTCCATTACAAAATGATTCGTGCCAAGCAACACGGCTGATCGCGCCGACCCACGACTGAATTATGTAACTATTCTATTCGGATCCATGTCCGCTTGCGACCAAACAAAGACATGCCGACGTACCCACGCACTTCAAGCTTTGTTCCGCCGTCTTCCAAGGTCATTTGCAGCGATAAAGTTCTCCGTTGTCTGGATCGAGGATCTCGCCACCGGTATATTCGTCTCCTTGCTTGCTGATGCTGGTGACTATGGCCATGTCGAGCGGCTTTTGACCATGTCTGCAACCTTCGCATTTCTCGCAGACCGTATTTTCATCCTTCCCCGGACGGCAAGGTGCTGACCACGCCGAGATCGAGCCACCAACGCGGAAATACACGGAATGAGCCGTTGCGCGGCGCGCTTGATAAAGTGCGTTTCACCTCAACTCGCCTCGCCCTAGCCCGCCAAGCGAACTATAACCAAAACAAAGGCCGCGCCCAAGCACGTGAGCCCTATCAGGCTGGCGGCGGTAGTCGAGCGCGCCTGGGAATGTGCCTCAGGCAAAACATCTGAAGCGCCAATATACAAAAGGAACCCCGCAAAAAAGCCTAAATAGAGCATGAGAATGAAAGGCGGAACTTTAAAAAATACGGTTGAAGCGGCACCCACAACCGGAGCGAGTGCATCCAGCAAAAGCATTGCAAGCGATCGAGGCGTTGTATTGCGATTAACCAGCATCAAGCTTACTGTGTTGAGACCGTCGCAAAAATCATGCGAAATGACAGCAATGGCCACGGCGATCCCGACGGCTTCCGAGACTTGAAACGCCAGGCCGATGCCGACGCCATCCATAAAGCTGTGTCCAGCCAGCGCGAGTGCAGAGATAATTCCTACCTGCGGGTGGTGATGCGCGGCATAATCGGACTCGCGCGCGTGATGGATAAGTACGAATTTCTCCAGCGCATGAAACAAAAGGAACCCGACCACGAGTGCAATCATTGCATCGCTAGCGTCAAAGCCCTCCTTCTGCGCTAGATCAAAAAGTTCGGGCAGGATTTTGAAACTGACGACACCCAGCAGCACGCCGGCCGTGAAACCAAGAACAAAGTGCAGCCGGTCACGAAAATGAAGCGCAAACAACCCGCCGCCGAGGGTCGAAAAAAAAGTCGCAATTGAAAGAAGTATCGCAGTCATAGCCCTATATACGATGAGCCCAGCACGGTTTTCGCACAGCAGTCCGAATAACCGCGGGCGGCAAGGTATTTCAAATATTGAGAATAGTGCGTTACCGCCCTGTGGCAGCAGGGGCATTGCACAACGGTCTCCCTGCCTCCGCTATCTTAATTTTTGGCAACTGTCCCGGTTGGTTCGCAAGAATGGAAAATATCCAGCTCGGGCCGGTAAATTTTGGTCCGCACATCCATCAGGCCTAGAACTGAATGGAACAGGTTGTCGTGAGAGTATGGGTTGTTGCGGTGCGCCAGAAGACACTTCATGTCAATGTCGTTGCGGTGCAGCGCTCCTTTCGACATCCAGACAATCATCGGAATATGCGTTTGCTCCTCCGGTGCGATCATACGCGGCAGCCCGTGCAGATAAAGATTATTTTCGCCCAGAGACTCACCGTGATCGGACATGTAGATCATTGAAGCATCGAAACGGCCGCTATTGTCTTTTAGCAAAGCGATTATCTTATCAAGCACGTAATCGGTGTACAGAAGCGTGTTGTCATAAGCGTTGGTGATCTCCTCCCGGCTGCATTTTTCCAGCAGATTGGTCTTACATACGGGTTTAAAAACGTCAAAATGCTCGGGATACCGCAAGTAGTAAGCCGGTCCGTGGCTGCCTTTCAAGTGCAATACGATCACGGCGTTGCGATCCAGTTTATCGAGATACTGCTGCAAATTCTCAAGCAGGACCTCGTCATAGCATTCGTCCGGCCGGCAAAGCGCGGGATCTTTCGTATTCGACATATCCTGGTAGGCCACACGGTTGCAAACCCCCTTACAGCCTGAGTTATTGTCGCGCCAAAGCACTGCAATGCCGGCCCGCTTCAGCACGTCAAGCAGGTTCTGCTGTTCTGCGGCCTTGCTTTCGGAATAGCCTCTGCGACCAAGGTCCGAAAACATGCACGGAACGGAGACCGCGGTATCGGTTCCGCACGATGTCGCATTTGGATAGTACACAATGGTCTCGCGCGCCATCAGCGGATTGGTTTGCCTCGAGTAACCACCCAACGAGAAATTCCGGGCACGCGCGGTTTCTCCTACCACGATAATGGTCAGCGCTTTCTTTCCATCAGGCGAGGGGGGCGCATCCAGGTGGGCGTCCGCCCCGATCACACGAATTTCCCGCGGTTGCGTGTATTTGGTTTTTAGCAATCCGAAGGATGCGGTCAGATAGTTGGTCGGGGTCAACAGAAAGCGGATCTCCCGGTGGTTTCTAAAGATGGAAGCATAATCTTGGTAGTATAAAATCACTACGGCGACAACGACGATTGCGGAGCCTGCTATCCATCCGAGCTTTCGCGCGATGCCGCTCCAAAAACCGTGGTAATCGATACGTGCCCACAAAGTCAACGCTGATGGAAGGATACCAAGAAACAAGACATAAAAAAGCAGTTTTAAACTGAGCAGATCGCGGACTTCCCTCGGGTCGGTTGCGAAAACGTTTCGCATCATGCCCTTGTCGATCATTGTGCCGTATTCATTCATGAAATACGCCGCTACGGAAGTTGCAATCAGCAGAAAGATCAGGATGGGTTTAGTCGTCCCCGGATGGCAGATCAAACAGAGCACCATGTTGAACAGTAGAAGAAATGCCAAAAACAGGCATAAAAGTACCAGCGTCCTGCCGGGTCCATTGACAATCCGAAAAAGCGTATGCCAGAACGACCAGTTGTCTAGCAGCAAAAGCCACAGGGAAACACCCAGGGTCACGAATGATATGCTGATTTCCGGGCGGCTTTTCACCTGCCGCGCTAGCCACTGGGACATAATTTCCAGGATGAGGAATTTCTAAACATTACGCATAGTGTATGTTGCGCAAGACCGGGATTGAGTTTTGACGTCATACAAATATCTTAACACGGCATGATCAGTCGCATCGCTCGCGTAACAAACCCTGGTATTTAATTTTCGCCGCGCCACTACCGCATTTTCTCCAATTAAAGCCCGGCAATTCTCCTGCTTGTTTAATTAGTGCCGTGAAGTCCGGCGAAGTTTCACCAGATTCAAAACAAGAAAAAATAAAAGCAATACGGAACAAGGTCTAGAATTAAATTTGAGGCGCGGACTTTTGCTAAGGTTCCATGCGCCGGACTTGCGGGAAAATTTAGGTGGCGAACCTGTCGCCGAGCTTGCGGTAATCGGGCTGCGGCTCTAAAGAGATCGCCTAGCGCGCGATGGATGGTGCAACGAGGAAGTGACGCTGTTGCAAACATTCGGGGCTGTTATAACTGATCAGAACGGTACGTTCCGGTGATTTCTGAATGAGCCCTTTGAGCGGCAGATCGGTCGCGACTGAAGGACAACGGTTCAAAAGCAGTCTGCCACCTTTCGGATCGCCAAAGAAAAATAGCACCATCGGTCGCACCGTCATCTACAAAGTTTGCGAGCTTGATCGGTATAGGATGCCATCTGCAAATCGAAGCATCCCATTGGCAGCTCCGACCATCATCGCTCAAATTCAGTGAACGCGAATGGCCAATCCGTAACAGATGAGCGAAGGCTTCGATCTCCACGACGCTGGGAATAATCCATTGTCCTCGGAGCAGACCACATTGATTATTCCGTTTGCGCCGAGGCGGGCCGCTTCCGCCTTGAGCGCCGTTACGCCGTCTTCTTGAGCGGAATAGGACGGATACCAGACCGCTGTGCGCCATGATTCGACCCAAAGGTGCTCTATAGTATCGTATCGACCAAGGCTCAACTGCGTGGGTTCATAAAATGTTACGTCTTTGGCTTCGAGCCGGCTCCCCCCGCTCTGTGGATTGGTTGCGCAACCAAAAAGGGCGGCCGCTAAAGCGACCGGGTATAAAATACGCTTAACTTTCATATTTCGGTCTCCAGGCTGGCCACACAATACTTCTGTTCATACTATCATCTATCCGCCGGTTTATGAACTCGAAGAATTGCACGGTACGTCACAAGCCGCAAGCTCCTTTACCGAGCCGCCATCAAGACCCTTCCATCAATTATTTCTGCGGCGGCATTTGGGTGGGGATTGCAAATATTAGAACTCTGAGCGAATAATCACTGGATTGCAGGTAGAGCGGGAAGGTTCGAACGCAGCGCGTCTTTGAAAGGTCAAATTTTACATGCGCTCGTCAGTAATTCAAGTCGCTATCGGCTGCAGCTTTGTGGTCCTCGCAGGGTGCGCATCGGTAACAAGCCAAGTCACCGTCTTCGACCCGACGCGCCATTATGCTCCGACGCAAAATGTCGTTATCTTGCTACGTTTTCCGCAACGGCCTCACACGAATATTGGTCTGATTGAGGCAAAAGGTACGGTGGGCGGCAGCGAATCGGAGCTGCTTGAAGTTGCGCGCGAAAAAGCACGGGCATTAGGCGCCGACGCGCTGGTACGACTTGATGTAACATCGGTCTATGAGCCCCCGCTGCCGGTTTTCTATCCGGGTTATGGCGGTCCCTTCTTGTGGTGCCCAGGCTACCGGTACGGTCCCTACTATTACCCTCCGTATGCGTACGGCCCTTATCCCTTGGGCAGCTATGGCTGGACGGAGGGCGGCAACGTGCAAACGCTGAAAGCGGTCGCTATCAAATATAGCGCAGACCAAGCCGGAAAACCTGAACAATAAGCTTACGCGCAATCTCGCGGCCTGGAAAAATTGACACAGCAAAGAACTGCTGCGCCTTCTTACTTCGGGTGCTGGCAAACCCGCCAAGCTAGCATAAATTGCATAGGCAAACATACATGAGCGAGAAGATCCCGTTTACAAAATTTGACGATATCGAGTTAAGACCCGGCACTTGCTACCGCTCTTCGGGACCGATGTTCATACCACGGCCGGCTGCGGTTGACGATCTTCACGACCGAGAGCATCACGGGCACCTCGATCAATACCCCTACGACGGTCGCGAGCGCGGCACCCGATTCGAACCCGAACAGGCTGATTGCAGCGGCAACCGCAAGCTCAAAAAAGTTGCTGGCACCGATCAGCGCTGACGGACACGCGACGCAGTGCGCAACACCGAGTCTGCGGTTAAGCCAATACGCGAGCGCAGAATTGAAATAGACCTGGATCAGGATTGGCACTGCCAGCATCGCGATCACCAACGGCTGACGGATAATTACGTCGCCTTGAAATCCGAACAGCAGCACAAGTGTGGCAAGCAGCGCCAATAGCGAGAGTCGATGCAGCGCGGCAAGCGTGCGGTCGAGCGCCGCCTGCCCTCCACGCGCAAGCAGCCCCCGGCGCCATATCTGCGCAACCAATACCGGTACAACAATATACAGCGTCACGGAGATAGCCAGCGTTTCCCACGGCACGGTGATTGATGCCAACCCAAGCAACAGCGCCACTATGGGCCCGAAGGCAAAGATCATGATGACGTCGTTCAACGCCACTTGGGTCAACGTGAAATAGGGGTCGCCATCCGACAACCGGCTCCAAACGAAAACCATCGCCGTGCAAGGCGCGGCTGCGAGCAGGATCAGTCCGGCGAAATAGCTGTTGATCTGATCAGTCGGCAGATACGGTGCAAAAAGGTGGTGAATAAATAACCACCCTAGCAGCGCCATCGAGAATGGTTTAATGGCCCAGTTAACCGCCACGGTGACCGCAATGGCCCGCCACTGCGAGCGCACCTGCGAAATTGCGCTGAAGTCGATCTTGAGCAGCATCGGGACAATCATGACCCAGATCAGCGCGCCAACCGGCAGATTAACGCGAGCGATCTCAATCGCACCAATAGTCTTGAACAGACCGGGCAACAACTTGCCGAGCAGAACGCCGACGGCGATGCACAGAAATACCCACAGCGTAAGCCAGCGCTCGAATCCGCCCAAAGCGGGGCGTGCCACGGTCTCAGAAGCGGCGCTCATGCTTGCGGAGCGCGGCTTGTGGTCTTGCCGATTTCGTCGATCTTCTTCTGGATTGCCAACCGATCCAGTTTGTCCAACGGCAAGCTCACGAAAATGCTGATGCGATTTCTGAGCGCGTCAAAGGCCTGGGCAAAGGCTCGCTGTTTTTGTTTGTCTGTGCCGTCCACTGCAGAGGGATCGGGTTGTCCCCAATGGGCTGTCATGGGCTGGCCCGGCCACACGGGGCACATCTCCTTTGCCGCGCTGTCGCACACGGTAAACACAAAATCCATAACCGGGGCTCCGGGTTTCGCAAATTCATCCCAGTCTTTGCTTCTGAGCCCTTCAGTGCTCAGCTTTACGCGTTTCAGGAGTTCAATCGCCAAGGGGTTTACTTTTCCTGACGGCTGACTGCCGGCGCTGTACGCCTTGAAGCGTCCTCGGCCGTAGGCGAGGCTATTAAGGATTGCCTCGGCCATGATACTCCGGGCAGAGTTGTGGGTGCAGAGAAAGAGGACGTTATAGACTTGATTTGACATTGGGTAGCTCAGTATGTTTGCGGCATGCGACAGGCACCACGGCTGGCGGGTTCCTGTGCTTCGCTCTTGGTTGCCACATCCTCTCCAAAAACAGGAATGGTGCCAAGCGTATGATACGTTTCCCACGCGATGCCTTGCGGGTCGATGATCCAATACTTATCGGACTTCGCGTAGCAGCAGGCGGCTTCCTTTTCTTCGAGCACCGGGCCTTGAGCGCGAATCAACCGTGTGCGCATATCCTTGAGTTCGGTATCCGATTCCGCCTGGATTCCAATGTGGTTGACACCGTGGCGCTGGCCGCGGGTTGAAATGGCGAAGTTGATGCGCGGATCGTCAAGCATCCATTTGGCGTAGTCGTCCTTGCGCACTGCCGGTTCGTGGCCAAAACGGACGAGTAAAAGTGGATATTCGCCGTGAGATCGTCCACGGAAATATGAACGTGAAAACGTCTCATGCTTTGACTCCTCTGCTCTTGGATTTGGATCCGCCGGCGGCGCACGACGGCCGAGTGCGGGCAATCGGCGCGCACAAGGTGCCGTCGCGCGTGCAACAGTTTCTGGTAAGGTACGCGACCAGCGCGCCCATCTGATCGAAATTCGCTGAATAGAAAATGAAACGACCCTCTTGCCGCCCAGCTACCAAGTCAGCGTGACTCATTTCTTTCAGGTGAAAGGAAAGAGTGGCAGGAACGATCTTGAGCTCGGCGCCGATCTCACCTGCCGACATCCCGGTCGGTCCGGCCTGCACCAGCAGCCGGAAAATCCGCAGGCGAGTCTCCTGCGCCAGTGCAGCAAGCGCGCGGATCACAATTTTGGGTTCCACATTTTTATTATTGTCGAATTATAGAAATGTGTCAACGCGTGCTGCAGTAGCCTCTGGACGAGCGGTCGTAGCCTGATAGACAAATTACGCGATTGTCCCGAGACTGGAATGCCCGCCTCAGGTTACTCACCTGCTTTGGGGCGTGGGCGTCCGCTTACAGCGCCCCGGCGCCCGATCAGACCCGGGTTTGCTCTCGCACCTACGAGCGCCAAAGTCCGCCAGCTCATTTTAGATAGAGTTTCTTTTCCTCAATGCTGGAGACCAGTGCCTTAATGCCCCGCGACCAGGAAACATCGGTATTGCCTCTTATGTCGACCGACTCTTGATAAACGACCTTGTCAGTATCCGAATCGAACACTTTGATGTTTATATTTAGGATGAGATTGCTGACCTTTTGAACCCAGCAAAGCGCAACTCGATTGGTATGCAGCGCCTGCCCGATTTCTTGGGCGCAGGGATCACACAAATACAACGACTGCCTGGCTCGCATATCGCCGATAAGCTTCGACGCCGCCTGTGCACCGACTACTCTATAAAGGTGCTTCTCTTCAAGCAGCTGACGCAGATTGTCTCCAATCATTTGCGCCCGTTTGTCCTGCGCCGCATTTACCTCGGGCGTATTGTACTGCCTGGTATCATCAAGCACTTCGAAATCCGAAATGTAAATCGATTTGAGACCACCGGCGATACCGATATTGCAGCACAGAACGGTGATCGAAAATAAAAACAATAT
Source organism: Burkholderiales bacterium (assembly GCA_035518095.1). Classification (NCBI taxonomy): domain Bacteria; kingdom Pseudomonadati; phylum Pseudomonadota; class Betaproteobacteria; order Burkholderiales; species Burkholderiales bacterium. The sequence continues at coordinate 15,288 of DATIXX010000046.1, forward strand.
TCGAAACGCCAAGTTCATTTCGTTTCCTTCTAAAGGTGGCACGACCACAATTTAGGAAAATAGGAGCAGACGACACGGCCGATCTATTGTAGCGGGTCAAATGGTCGGTACGGTGGCCTTTGTTATTACCCGTTCGTCGGGACGAAATGAACAAGCGCAGTCGGTGGTGCCTAATTCAACACTTGGCTGGTTGACCCAAAAACAAATACTGGAGCAAATGGGCGGCCCGCCGCCCTTACGCGAGCAGCACGGCGAGAAGGCCCGCTATGAATATTCCGTCAAAAGAACCGGCGCCCCCGATGGAAGCTACCGGCGCGCCCAAGCTGCGAATGTCTTTGAGGCGTAACAGATCGGCGCCAACAAGAACTCCAAGTGTACCGCCGATGTAAGCAAGTTCTGCACGTTGCTCCGAATTTAGCCATGTAGCGGCCAGCGCGGCGACTACAGGCGCAAGCAGGATCGGCATCGCAATACCGATGCCGCGAACCGGTCTGCTGGACCAATGTGCAACAGCAGCCACCATTGCCACCGCAATTAAAACCTGCGCAAGACTTATGGGATTATGGATCAGCAAGTAAATGGAGAATGCAACTGGAACCACCGCCCCGCCCACGTTGACTGCAACCAACGTCTTGCCAGTAAAAGATCTACGATGCAGCCGAAACGCGTTCTGGATTTCCGGTGGCAATGTGTTCTGGTCATGGCGGGAACTTCCCATGCTAAACAAGGGCAGATTGATCATGCTGCCAAATAACGTGGTTATCAATAACACGTAGGCGGAATGCGACGACAATCCCAATTTTTCAAATGCAATGGTAACGACACCGAACTGAATCAGCGCTATCAGAAATACCAGTACGACTAAAAAGAGAAAGAGGCGCAACAGCGGAGGCGGCATGTATGAGAATTCCTGTTTCTGAGACTAAATTTGCTCAAGACGCGAAGCAACGATGCTGTTCTTGGGCTCGTCCGCGATGAAAACTGGACCCTGAGTTCAAACTGAGCCGAGAACAAGGCATTTGGGACGGCCCAATGGTGAACTCAAATTCTGAATGACCGACTTGGATCGAACGCAAAATTAATCGCCAGTCAACAGCGCGACCGCGGTATCGCACGGCCTGGGCAACATTGGGATAGACGAATTGTTACTATACAGCGGGACTTGATTTGCGAATAGCTACGCGGGTTAACGCGAACTGGCCCGCGGCCCCGGAACGTGATTTATTCCTATGTGAGTGAGTTAATTATGTCTAGGGCTGTTTGGCTCAGATTACTGGCAGTATTTTTGGTTTGCCAGGAGAGTCGCCGCGTATTCCGTTCGCGACGCACCGATATCGAGCCTGCGCCGCCAATGGCAAACTCGTACGCAATGAGGATGCAGTGCCTATAGAATAGTCTTTGACTTATGGACATCGAGACGGCTTTTATTCTGCTATTCGTAGTGGCAACCGCTGTTGCCATCGCTGCGCGGCGCGTGCATCTGCCCTACACTGTCGCGCTGGTGCTCGCCGGTCTCGCGCTTGGTGGCCTGGAACTATTTCCGGCGCCGCAACTGACCAAGAACCTGCTGTTCTCCGTGTTTCTGCCCGGGCTCATCTTCGAAGCGGCTTTTCATATCGACTTTCGCGAGTTCCGGGATAATTGGATTACCATCCTCGCGCTCGCTGTTCCGGGAGTCGTAGCTTCTACCGCGCTTATCGCCGTCATTCTCACACCGGTCATCGCTGCGCTGGGGGTGGTTCCCGGCTTCGGTTGGATGGACGCGCTGGTTTTTGGCGCCTTGATCTCAGCTACCGACCCAGTTGCGGTCGTCGGCCTGTTTCGAAACATGGGCGCGCCACGGCGGCTCACCATGCTGCTCGACGGCGAGAGTCTGCTCAACGACGGCACAGCTATTGTCTTTTTCACCTTGAGTCTTTCTCTGCTCGGCGGAACGAGCGTGACCGCGAGCCAGCTTACACTGCAGTTCCTGACCATCGTAGGCGTCGGCGCAGTGATTGGCACAGTGATTGGCACCGCAGCCTCGTTGCTGATGCGGCAAATCGATGACCCGATGATTGAAATCACTCTCACTACAATCGCTGCGTACGGCTCTTTCGTAACGGCCGAGACGCTGCATGCTTCGGGCGTGATTGCGACCGTGGCCGCTGGAATGCTTTGCGGAAACCTCGGTGCGCGCACCGGCATGTCCGCGTCCACGCGGGTTGCTTCGGAAACGTTCTGGGAGTACGTGGCCTTCGCGCTCAATTCAATCGTATTTTTGCTAATCGGTTTCGAGGTTCAGCTGCCTACACTGCTTTCCTATTGGCTGCCGATCTTGGTCGCCTACTTGGTGGTCACCGTGGGCCGCGGGTTGGTGATCGTCGCCGGCCGCGCGCTGGTGGGATTGACGCGCGAGCGCTTCCCATGGCGCTGGAGTATCGTGCTCACCTGGGGCGGACTGCGCGGCGCTCTGCCCATGGTTCTTGCGCTTAGTCTTCCGTCAACGTTCGCCTACCGCGAGCTGGTCGTGTCGATGACCTTTGGGGTGGCGGTGCTTTCAATTCTGGTGCACGGGCTCACGATGTCTGGCGTCCTGAAATGGTTGGGAATCGTTACCGAACCGGCGGATAGCACGGCTTACGAAATTCGAAGTGGCAGAGTGCAGGCTGCTGCAGCGGCCCTTCAGGAGCTCGATCAAATGTCGCGCATGCGATTGGCGGCACCCGAGACCCTCGATTCCTTGCGCGAAGAGTATCGCCATATTATCGAAAGCACTGAGCAGGAACTGCAAAAGCTCGCAGTGAGCAGCAAGGAACTGCCCAACCGCGATCTGTTTCGCATCCGCCGACACCTTCTCGTCGCCGAGCGGGACCAGGTTATGCAGGCCTTCCAGCAAGGCACGATCGGCCGCAAAAGCTTGGACAGGCTCCTCGCCGACATCGATGCGCGGCTCCTCAGGCTGGAGACCGGCGAGGAGCAAGCAAGTCTATCCTCTGAGAGCGGCGACGCCGCGCGCGCGCCATGAGCCAAATTGAGGGATGGTTGCTTGATGCTGCGTTCCCGGCCAACCACGCGCTATCTGCGCACGGTCGATTTCGAGACCGCGAGTACTCGATAGCATAGGTTACCCCTGGGGCGGGGGGTGGAAGTGGTTATGTTTTCTTCGCCACGTGATACTCGCGGCGAATCTGTTCGATATCGACCGTGGGCTTGGGGTAGTTCAGCTTGAGCCCTTCCAGGTGTTCGACAACGATGCGTGCAACGGCAAGATTCCGAAACCATTTGTGGTCGGCAGGAATGACGAACCAAGGCGCATGTTCGGTACTGCAGCGCGACAGCGCATCCTCATAAGCCGCCATGTAGTCGTCCCAGAAGCGCCGCTCCTTGTAATCGGCCTCGCTGATTTTCCATTGTTTGGTTGAATCGTCCAGCCGCTCCTTGAAGCGTTTAAGTTGTTCGTCCTTAGACATGTGCAAGTAAAATTTCAAAATATGGGTGTCGTGCTCGACGAGACCCTTTTCGAACGTGTTAATTCGATCATAGCGTAGCGACCAGACCTCTTTCGGGACAATTTTGTGAACGCGTACCACCAGCACGTCTTCGTATTGAGAGCGGTTGAATATGACAACTTCCCCTCTGCCGGGCGCGGCCCGGTGCACGCGCCATAGAAAGTCGTGCGCCGCCTCCTCGGCGGAAGGTTGTCGAAACGGCGCCACTCTACAGCCCTGAGGATTCATTGCCGCCAGGACGTGATTGATGGTCCCATCCTTGCCACCGGTATCCATCGCCTGCAGGCAGATGAGAAGTGAGTGGCGTCGTTCGGCGTAGAGCAGGTCCTGGAGTTCGCGCAGTCTTTTTTGGTAGTGCTCGATCTCCTCTGTGGCGTCCTCGTGGCTCTCGTGGCGGTCCTTGAACGCCGGATCGATTTCCTTGAGCTTTAC
>DATIXX010000047.1 GCA_035518095.1 Burkholderiales bacterium
TCGGTGACAATGAGCACGCAATCATATTGGCCTAGATTTTCGAGCGGAGTGCACTTCATTCCCAAATCGTATTTCCGCCCACGGCCGACTTGCGGAAAATAGGGATCGTTGTAGCTGACCTGCGCGCCTTGTTTTTGCAGCAGTTCGATAATGGTGAGAGCAGGAGACTCGCGGAGATCGTCAATGTCTTTTTTGTAAGCGACTCCGAGGACAAGGACTTTTGATCCGTTCAGCGCTTTCTTTCTTTGATTGAGTGCGCGCGAGACCGAGTCGATCACATGGTAGGGCATGTTGATGTTGATCTCGCCAGCCAATTCGATGAAGCGCGTGTGAAAGTCCCATTCCTTGGCTTTCCAGGAAAGATAGAAAGGATCAACCGGGATACAGTGGCCGCCGAGGCCGGGGCCCGGATAAAACGGATGGAAGCCAAACGGTTTGGTTGAAGCGGCTTCGATTACTTCCCAGATATCGATTCCCATTCTCAAACACAACAGCTTGAGTTCATTCACCAGCGCGATGTTCACACAGCGATAGATATTCTCAAGCAGCTTGGTCATTTCCGCCGCAGCGGGAGTTGAAACCGGTACTGTGCGGTTGAAAATTGCGCCATAGAGCGCACCGGCGAGTTCGGAGGCGTGCTTGTCCAATCCCCCGACCACTTTCGGAATATCACGGCGCGCGACCGTCTGATTTCCGGGATCCTCTCGCTCCGGTGAGAAGGCCACGAAAAAAGTTTTGTTGTCAGACGCGCCTGTCCGCGAAGCTTTCAGCCCCAGGCGATTGCCTTTTTCTAAAATCGGGATCAAGACTTCTTCAGTTGTTCCGGGGTAGGTAGTGCTTTCAAGAACGACCAACTGTCCGGGCTGAAGATGTGGTGCAATCGACTCGGCCGTTCCGGTAATGTAACTAAGGTCCGGCTCGTGGTATTCATTCAACGGCGTCGGGACGCAGATGATGATCGCGTCCATCTTCTCGAGCTGAGCGTACTCGGAAGTCGCGGAAAAGCCCTGAGCCTTGGCTCTTTGAATTTCCGGGGCCGTGATGCGGTAGATGTAGGAGCCGCCGGAATTCAGCGTGGAAACTTTGCGAGTATCGATATCGAAACCGGTGACCGGGAACTCCTGCTCGCTGTAAAGCAGCGCCAGAGGCAGTCCGACGTAGCCAAGTCCGATGATTGCGACCCGTGCCTGGCGTTGTTCAATCTTGGTTTTGAGTTCGGAAAAATGGGTTGCGGAGACGGCAGTGCTCTTCATAATGTAATCAAAGATTTTAACATCCTGGATTTTCGTGGCAGATATAGGTTCGCAAATTCAGCAGTTGCCGGCGTTAGAAATACATCATTCAAAAGTTACTTCGGTTACGCTACAGGAAATGGGCCCATATAGATGAGAAAGCTATGGCTGGCGCTCACATTGCTCTTGTTCTTTGTCATGGCGTTTGTTGCGACTTCCGGTGGATTTCTTGTTGTCAATAATCCCAAACGTGCGGACATAATCGTGGCATTGGCCGGTGAGACCGAGCGGCGTCCGTTGCGCGCGCTTGAATTATTGGGGCAACAGTATGCTCCGAAAGTCATGCTGGATGTCCAGGACGCGAAAATCTACAGTCGAACGATCATGCAGTTAGCGCAGGAGTATGTGGCCCAGTTGCCGCAAAGAGATTCGATTACAATCTGCCCGATAACGGCGCTTTCAACTCGAGGAGAAACTTACAACGTTCGAAAATGCCTGCAATCAATGAATGTGCGCGATGTGCTACTGGTCACCTCTGATTTCCACACGCGGCGGGCCTTAAGCGCATTCTCGCGCGAACTACCCGAGTATAGGTTCTCGGTCGCGGCGGCTTACGATCCGCAGCAATTCGGGCCGGATTGGTGGCGCCATCGGCAATGGGCGAAGACGAATCTTGGCCAATGGTTCCGCCTAGTCTGGTGGGAATTTGTAGACCGTTGGCGCCGACCGATCACGACTTGAGCTGTGCCAGTTCTTTCCTAATGTCATCCGCTCCACTGTATTTCGGGTCGATTTTCAATACGTGCTCCAAATGCTGACGTGCGAGGGCGGGCTTGTCGGTTTTTGCGTAGGCCAATCCCAGATGGTAGTCGTAAGTGGGGTTCTCTCCGCGTTTGTCCTTCGCCGTGAGTCTGATGGCTTCCTGGAACATGCCGATGGCCGATTCGTAAACACCTTTTTGATAGAGCGCCCAACCAAGCGTGTCGGCAACCTCTGGTGACTCAGGCATTGCGCGGCGTGCATTTTGGGCAAGTTGCAAAGCTGTGTCGATGTTGCCGTTGGTCTCAAGCATTACATAGGCGAGGTTATTTGAAGCGCCGGGGTCGTCGGGCTTCAACTGTAAAGCGGTTTCGTACGCAGTCCTGGCCTTTTCGAGATCGTTTTTCTTTTCGTATACGCTGCCGCTGACGATGTAGAAAGCTGCCTCTTTTGGATTCGCCGCCGAGCCGGCGGCATAAGTTGCAAGCGCGGCATCCAGCGCACCCATTGCGGTTTGAGTTTGGCCGAGTTTTATATAGCCATCGACATTATTCTTGTTTAGCTGCACCGATTTCTGCAGCGCCGTTTGCGCATCCGGATAATCCTTTTTGGTGAAGTAGACGGAACCGAGCAGATCGTAGAACGCGCTGTTGTTCGGCGAGGCCGCAATTTGCGTATTGATGCGCGAAATCGCGCGGTCGGTCTGCTTTTGGGCGACGTAGCTCTTTGCCAGTCCGCTCAGGCCCTCGACCGAATTAGCATCATGGCTGAGCGCCTGCTCGTACCAGCTTTCGGCCGCGGGATATTTCTGCTCGACGAAATTCACATTGCCCACCTCGACATAACCGGCGGGCGATTGCGGCGCGACCTGCACTGCTTTTTGCGCGTCAACTTCGGCAGCAGCGAATCTTTGGCGACTGATAAACGAAACTGAGCGAAAAACGTAGCCGTCGGGCGATGCCGGCTGCAGGCGAATAATTTCGCTCGCATACTGTTCCAGTCCTGGCATGTCGCCCTTGCGCAGAGCAACTTGTGCAAGAGCGCGGTCGGCATCGACCATGGTCCGTTGCAATTGCACTGCTTGCTGCCACTCGGCGGCCGCGCGGTCGAGTTCGCCGCGCTGAGACAGCGCCAAGCCAAGCTGATAGTGTGCGACTGCCATATCCGGATTTCGAGTAACTACGGACTGAAACGTCTGGACCGCCTCGTTCACCTGGTTGCGGTGCAGTTGAATTTCCCCACGGAACGTCATCGCTTCATCGTCAGAAGGTCGTGACTTCAGGAACGACTCGTTCACCTTGTCCGCATCGTCAAGGCGATTTTTCATGATCAGCAACTGCACGTAGTTTTTCGTTACCTGCGCATCTTTGGGGTGGTCGTCGTGCAGCGAGGCATATTCGGCAAGCGCTTTGTCGTAGTCGCCTTCGGCGAAATAGTAATCGCCGAGCATTCGGTAACCGACGGAGTTTTTCGGGAAGTCGCGTTTTACTTGCTCCAGGAACTGTATTGCCTGATCTTTCTTGCCCTCGGCCATATAAAGCTTCGCCATGGCAGAACGGGCATCGAGGTCCCTGGGATCAGCCGAAATCACGTTGTGCACTTGCTGCTCGGCTTCCGGGTAGCGCCCGCGCATTTGATAAAACGCGGCAAGCGCCATGCGCGGATCTTCAGCGTCAGCTTTCAGTTCAATCGCTTTCTTAAAGCTTGCCTCGGCGGAATCAAACTGACCGGCTTTGGTCTGGATAAGTGCCAGACTCAGATACGAATTCCCGCGATTCGGGTCGAGCGCGATGGCCTTTTGAACTTCCGCAATCGCGTCCGGATACTTCTGTTCGACGTTCAGTAAATTCGCCAGCGCAATGTGCGTCTCCGGGTCATTCGGACGCTCCGAAAGCAGATAATCCGTGTGCTGCTTGGCGTTGGTGAGGTCATTCGGATTCGATGTCGCCTGGTAGTCGGCCGCAAGCATGTTGGCCATATCGGCGTGAGCTTTGTAATTATCCGGGTCCAGCTCCAAGGTTCGTCCGAGTTCGATATAGGCGTGCTGGCCGTCTTGCAGTTTGAGATAGGTCTGCGCAAGCTGGTAATGGGCTGCGGCGAAGGTGTCATCCACTTGGAGAGCGTTGCGGAACTGAATGGCGGCCTCGCGATACCTGGCTTCCGAAAAATAGCGCTGCCCGCTCTCCAAATATTTCTGCTTGCGCACATTGGGATCGCGCGTGCAAGCAGTCAAGGCCAGAGCGCACAAACTCACGACAGCAATCAAACGAACCAGGAAAGATTTTTTCATTGCAAAGTCTCCAGAAGTGCCAATAACGGGTTCAATAAATCTTCAACCAACGAAACCAGTGCATCGCAGAACGAAATTCAGATCCGTGCTTAGCGAAATTTCTGAAATTAACGCGGAACATAATTGTTGATCAGCGGAACGATTCGGCTGCCAAGGGCGATCAAACGCTGTTGGGCTGAATCAATTGTTTCTCCGGGCAAAATACTGGTTGTAAGCCGAATCAGCGAGCCGTCGCTGCGGTGCATGCGAATGGAATCCGCAACCAGATAGTACTTGGCCCAATATTCGCTGGCGATGGCGCGATTGTGCGCCCAATACCAGTACAACACCAGCTGTTGATCCTGGCCTTTCGCAATCAGGTATCGGTTCGCGCGGAACGGAGCATGGCCAGGAAAACTCAACGTAATTCGGTCGGCCCGTACAGGAGTCCATCCAGCTCCCGGCAGGCAGTGTTTTGGGGAGTGAATTGTATCTCCAGAACGTTGACTGGGAAAATAGGCGATGAACAGGCCGACCGGGGCCGCGCTTGATGGGATTTGGTAGTTGCGCAGAAGAAACTCACCCGGCCCCAAAACGTCAAGCACATCCTGACTGAGCTGCAAATCGACCGAAGACCACCCTCCAAATGTTCGCGGGAAGGTGTCAAGGGGCTGATGAGGCGGGATGATCTCCGCCCGGTTACGGGTGACTAAAAGCAACGTCGTTGCAGCCAGCAGCGCCAATGTTGTTGGCAGGCGCCAGTTCATGATGCCGGCTCCCATTTCGAGCTGAAGAATTTGATGATCT
>DATIXX010000048.1 GCA_035518095.1 Burkholderiales bacterium
TACTTCGAGCACCTGTGTAAGACGGAGGCGGGAGAGTTCATTTACAAGACAGTGGACAATGTCGAAGGATTCTATTTTATGCGCCCGCCGAACCGGCCAACAGATGATGAACTGATGGACCGTTATAAGCTTGAGGCACCCGATATTGAGCGAATGTTTCAGTTATATCGCGCGACGCCAGGTGATCGTAGTACGATCTTCATCATTCCAGGTATTCGCTTTTATCGTTATGTCGAAGAGAAAAATCCCGTTAATAACCAATTTGAGAGGGCGTTCGGGTTTGAACCGGGAACTACACGACCAAAACAGGTGGAACAAACTCCAGATCGTAAGAGCAGGTATGGCTTAATTTGGCGCGGTGTCAAACGTCCTCGTGATCGTGAGAATATCATTGCAGGAAATGAATGGATTGTCCTCGACTTAATGAACAATGAAGTCTTGGCAGTGTTTCGCAATTATGCGCGAACAGGCAGAGTACCAAATGCTCCAGGAGGCGTTTGGTGGCTAAATGCTGTTCAATGCCCAGATGCGAAGCCGGTAGTATCTGCTGGCTACCTAGGACAGCAGCTTTACGAGTTAATTGAAGCGGTATTAATACCTGTTAAGAAAGACACAAAATGAATTCAGAAATTCAAACGTGGTATGACTTTGTTCTTCAGCAAATGGCTGCAGAAAGCTATTTGGAAGGGTCGAATCAATATGCACCTGAAGTAGTCAGGCCACTGCTCCTCGCAGGAAACAATCGCATTGGGTTTGAACCGAGAGGCTTTACGCGCTTTACTGAAGCCCAAGCCGACGAATTTCTGAGCAAATTTCAGATTATCGCTCAAGCCTCGGACAATCCGACGGCGGCGCGGAATGGCCCAATGTACTACGAGGGCACGAACATTCCTGCCAACACGGGGTTCTCCGCGACCCTGATTCAAAGGAAAGGAACAAACGAATACACATTGGCGATCCGCTCTACCGAGTTTCGCACTGCGAGCGATGGCGGCGACCGCAGCCGCGATGTGTTTGGGGCTGACCTCAACGGCATTGTGAGGAGCGGCTTTGCATTGGCGCAGCTCTCCGCACTTGAAGACTATTACACATTCCTGAAGGAAAGTAGCAAGCTGCCACCAGGCTCGAAACTCGACGTTACCGGTTACTCATTGGGCGGACATTTAGCTACGGTGTTTACCGAGATGCATGCCAATGATACGGACGTTGCCCTAAATTACGCCTACACGTTCAATGGCGCCGGCCGCAGCACTTGGAGCGCCAATGCAGATGACCCTACCGCAATCGTTAATTATTACCGGGCAGTTTTGGCGGACCCAACCGTGGCGGCGAGTGTTGCGTCTGGGCTTGCTCCATCGGACGGTCGATTGCTGGACTACACTTCGGCTCTCAATGCGCGGGAAGCAAACAGACCTCTTGATCCGCTGAGCATTTACAGCGACCCGCGCTACCAGTGGGCGCAGGATGCCACCAGCTTGGAGTTCGGGCTTGCGCCGCTAAGTCCATTTGATCGGGGCAGCTCGGATTTGCGCAATGGCGCAGCGGGAATGATTACCCAACTTTACGGCCAGGAATTTCCGACCGCGGCAACCGCCGTGGCTAACTCGGGCGTACACGGACCGGAAGTCGGTATATTCGTCGAAGCGCAGCCGTTCCTGGAGGGTATATTCGGTTCCGCTGCGGACTTCGGCAATGCGCACGCGATCGTGCTCATCGCCGATTCGCTTGCGCTCATGCGCGCGTATCAAGCGCTTGATCCGACGGTTACGCTTGATACATTGAATAAGCTTTTTTCGGCGTCGTCCAACAAATTTGCGCAAAGCTCTGTCATCAGCGGCGCCAGCGCCAAAGCCGAGGACGATGCGCTGGAAAATGCATTAGATGCGCTGCGGCGATTGTTCTTTGGGTCTAACGTTACGTCTACCAATTATAAGTCTGGAGCTAGTGGATTCGGCGACTTTAATTCCCGCAATGGCTCTTACAATAATATTTCAGACCTAATTAACAGTACAAACTTCAGCGCCGCAGCAGGCCGGGTGCAGATCGTCGATCTGACTTCGAAATCTGCAGAGCAGTTGCAGGTTGCGGTACATGACAATATCGCCTACCGATATGCGCTCACCGAGCTGGATCCATTTGCGGTCATTGACACTCAGAATACCGGGCTCTATGCGCGGTTCCAAGCAGGCGGTTTGAATGCGGGAGAAATGGACTTTTACGATCCCATCACCGCACCACAAGGCCTTACGTCACAGTATTTGGAAGATCGCGCCGGGTTTTTTGAACGCAAATTTTATATCACGTCACTTAATCTAACCTCGTTCTACGAGGACCCAACCACGTCCGATCAGAATTCATTTCCGAACGGTCCCGACGCGCGTAGGCAGGGATATCAGTTCGAGGCGAAAGAATTTGAGGATCGTACTTCTAAGTTTGTGGCGTCGAGCGGGGAGAATCCAAATTCCCTTCAGCATTTTATTTTTGGCAGCACAGGCAGGGACGTAATTGACGGCGCAAGCCGCGAGGATCATTTATATGGCGGTGTGGGCAATGATGAAATTCACGGCGACGGAGGCAACGATTATCTGGAAGGCGATGCTGGCAACGATATGCTCACAGTGGGAGATGGAAACAGCGTCTTGAGTGGAGGCATTGGCAGAGACACCTACGAAATATCCGGCACCGGCACGAAGCGTTTGATCGATTCGGCCTCGGATCTGGCGGGGGATACTGTTTTGTTCATCGGACCGGACGGCACGCGAAAAAACCTCGCAGGCCTCTTCATTGGGACCGGCGCGCAAAATACCTGGACTTCACCCGACGGAGCAACAACGGTCACCCACAGTTCGCCTTTTACCTTCACCGACAACCAAACCGGAACACAAGTCGTCGTTGATAATTTCCAGGCAGGAAACTTTGGAATTCACCTCGAGGATGCGTTCGTCGATCCGACAACTTCGCGCGATATCGTCGGTGATTTTGCATCTTTTGATATTGATCCGAGCAGCCCAGGCATCCAAACCCAAACCGACGACCTCGGTAATCTCATTACCGACGCCAGCCAACCGGGCCCATTAGACGATACGCTCAATGATAGTGCCGGGAACGATCACATCATCTCGGGGGATGGCATGGATGTGATCAACGATTTCCGCGGCGGTAACGACCAGATCGAGACGGGAGCGGGAAATGACATCGTGAACGGCGGCCAGGGAAACGATGCGATTCAAGGTGGAACGGATGCAGACATCCTGGATGGCGGCGCAGGCAATGACCAAATTTATGCCGACAGCAAAATCGATCTCGCCACCGCCATTACTCAGACCGGACGGCTGGCCGACCCTGGCCAAGGGGATTTTCTCACCGGTGGAGCCGGGGATGATGTGCTGGTGGGCGGCAACGCCTCGGACGCGCTCCTTGGCGGCGCAGGTAGCGACATCTTGGTGGGCGGTGCTGGGGACAATTTTCTTGACGGAGACTCGGACTTCGTTGCCGCCGACTTCAACTGGACGCGCACCCGAATTTTCCTGAGCGGCGATTTAACCAATATATTTACTGAAATCAATGACCGCACCGATCCTAATGCCGCCGGAGACGATGTCATTTATGGTGGGGACGGCAACGACGACATTATGGGAGAAAGCGGTAACGACTATCTCTCTGGCGACGCTGGTAACGATGTCATATTCGGTGGCTCAGGGAATGACGTCATTCTGGGTGGAACGGGGGACGATTACCTTCAAGGTGATGGTAATGCTCCTAATTTCCCCGCTTCTCAAGATGCCGACGATTACATCGACGGGGGTGATGGCAACGACATAATCTTAGGCGAAGGCGAAGACGATTTGCTCTTCGGCGGCGCAGGCAATGACGATTTGCAAGGTAACGATGGGAACGACACCCTCGATGGAGGTGGCGGAAATGATACGCTTCTCGGCGGAATGGGGGAGGACACAATCTTCGGCGGCGATGGCAATGATCAGATCGTGGGTGACAATGGAAGCGCAGATTTTTCGGGTGATGCGGATTTGGTTGACGCAGGCGCGGGTGACGATATCGTGGACGGCCAAGGTGGGGATGACACGCTACTGGGTGGTGACGGTAACGACATCCTGATTGGTGGCGACGGTAGTAATGTGCTAGACGGCGGTAACGGGAACGACCAACTTAACGGCGGCGCGGGCGACGACCAGGTTAGTGGCGGCGATGGCAACGATGTTCTTGTGGGCGGCGACGGAAACGACCTGCTCGACGCCGGCGCGGGAACGAATATCTTGCAAGGCGGTGCGGGTGACGACACGTACATTGCCGATTTATCAGATACCATCATTGATAGCGAGGGCAACAATCACATCATCCTCGCCGGATTCAATGACGCCAGCGAGCTTAACGTCACCATATCAACCGATGATCAGGGGCAGAACGAGCTGATTGTTTCGGCGGCGGGTGCGACGGATAGCATACCCGGCATTCCTGGCGGCCTGCACATCAAAGGGGATATATCCGACGTCAATTTCGATTTTCAGTTTGACGACGGCACAGTACTTAATAAGAAGCAGTTTTTCAATACGGCGTTCACCCAGAGCCTTTCGCTTAGCGGCGGCCCGAGCGACGACGTGCTCGAGGGTTTCGGGGGCGACGACACGCTTAACGGCTTCGCGAACGACGATACGCTCGTCGGCGGCGCAGGCGATGACACCCTGGTTGGCGGTGACGGCGGTGACAATCTGCGTGGAGACGTGGGCGATGATACGCTTGCAGGCGGCGCAGGCGGCGACACGTACTTCTTTGCCCGAGGCGACGGACACGACGTCATCGCCGATGCGGGAATGGTTGCAATCAGCATTCCTGATCTTGCCAGCTCCGACACCATTCAATTTGCTCAGGATATTTTTGCGTCGGACGTGGCGTTCACGCGCCGCGCGAACGGTGACTTGATTATAGAATACGGGAGCGGCGACCAGGTTACGGTGCAAGGGCAGTTCAATTACGCCGCCAATCGCATTGAGCGTATTGTCTTCGGAGACGGCAGCGCGGTCACCTCCGATTTTCTGAATACGCTGGCGGTCGCGCCGATTGTGGGCACGAATCTGGATGACACGATGACAGGTACGCCTTCCGACGAGACGCTCATGGGTCTTGGTGGAAATGATGCCTATGCGTTCGGTGCCGGTACGGGGCGAGATTCCTGGGTTGACTCGGGCGCCAACACCATCGCGCTGCAAGTGGGCTTAGGCTTTGCCGATGTCACAACGTCGCAGATTGGGAACGATCTCTTGCTTACCGTCGGCAGCAGCCGAGACGGAGCGCTTATCAAGGACTATTCTCTCGGTAACCAGGAATGGATCCTACGGGATTCAAGCGGTGCTACACAAACGCTCGCCGCGGGCATGGCCGACGAAGCGCAACAAAATTTCGCCGACAACGCGTTCAACCGGGCACGGAACGCCTTGAAGGCGGGCATTGTCTCGTCTTACCTCGCTCAAGGCTACCAGCTAATTGACGCTGACCATCTCGAACAAGATTTGCGCTTCCCGCAGCTGAACGCGTTCTATGGCGGCGGAGAATCGACCACAACTTCGCAGTTCCAATCATACCCCAACGGTGTCATTTCACCTCTCCCCGGCAGCCATTCAGTAACAGTCAATTGGATTACCAGCCCTGTTAGCGGCTCGCACAACACTGCAAACTTGGTCAGTCAGGTCATCGCTTCAGACAGTGCTTTTATCAGCGACAGCGTCTCGGGGACGTCCCGCGTTCAGAGCATCATTCACGGTACAGTCGATGCTTCCTGGCAGCAGCCTTATAACGTGTTCAATCAATATTCAACTATCAATACTAATCAGGCAGTGCATGGGCCGCCGGAGCCGGGTTTACCAGAAGGGCCGGTGATCGGTTTCACTACAGGCACCATAACACAACATAACTTTTCGGCAACCGTAGTAGGACAGGCTGGAGCGTTTCATTCAAACGGAAGTCCGGTGAGCGGGGTATTCCCGGCGCAGGTGCAAGCCACCGTTTTTGCGGTGCAGGAGACCGCGACAATTGGCGAAATTGATGCCAGCGATTCCGCCAGCATTATTTTTGCCGGAGCGACCACGTTGGTCAAAGCGGGCGGCGGAAACGATACGGTCATGGGCGGGTATTTTGCTGACGGCGGCGCTGGAGATGACGTGATTACAGCGGCCAAAACCGCTTATGGCGGCGCAGGCAACGACAAATTGTTCGGGGACGATCTAGTCACCGGCGGGGACACGCTCATTGGAGGCGCTGGATATAACCTCTTGGTGAATGGGCGCGAATTCGGCGTTGATCCTAGTCAATCCAATACCGATCTTATCATTGGAGGCCTGGACACGATCCCTGATGAAGATACTTTCCGCGAGCGCTATTACCCGGCAGTCGGCATAGAAGATTGGCAAGAACGCCACGCATATCCTGGCAAGTTTTACTCCGGCAGTAATGAAATCCCAATATTTAACTCACTTGATCAAGCGGCAGATTATTTCAATGTCGTGCCAAGCAAGGCTGCAGCCTTTGTGCATTTTGTGGAGCCGCTGCCGCCGCTGCCGGTATTGCCTGCAGCCAACGACTTTGCCGTGCTTGCTCCTCTTTATGCTTTAGGGGTTATACAACAGGACCAGCTTAATTTTCCCGAGGGGGTGAAACCGTCGGATCTCAACTTAACGTGGGGACAGGTTACGGCCAATGTAAGCGGAAGCGACGAGGATCGGAAGACCGCCTATACCACACTTGACATCGGCTTTGGCGACCATATAGAGCGGATTCTCATTCCACATGCTGACGACCCAATCGGTTCTACTGTCGAAAACTTCGTTTTTTCTGACGGCACCACGTGGAATCTACAACAACTCATCGCATTGGCGCCTCCTGCGCCAAGCTTTGATCCTCAGATCATTGGCACCGATGGCGACGATAATCTCGTGGGTCCGCGCGGAAGAAATACAGCGCTTGATGGCGGGGCGGGGAATGATACGCTGATAGGCGACACGGGCAACGACACGTTAAGCGGGGGTGATGACGCCGACACTATTTTCGGCGGGGAAGGCGATGACACGCTCAACGGAGGCGCCGGCGACGATATGCTCGATGGAGGAAACGGAGCCGACACCTATGTATATAACAGGGGCGACGGCAACGACACGATTACGGATACAGGAGGCATTGGGGGCGATGCTTTCAATATTTGCTACTATGCTTCAATCGGCATATTCGACGTCGAGTTCCGGCGGAACAATGGCGGACGCTATGTCAACAACAATTTCGATCCCAATATGTCCTTCGCAACGCCTGAGGAAGGTCGGGACTTCGAATTGCAGCAAGAGACTGCAAAATTGGAAAGCGCACAGGAACTGTATCAGTTCTTCCTTGAACACCCTGATAACCTCAATCTTGAGTTTCAAAATCCTGCTCATATGATACTGCAGGACTTCCAGGAATTGATTAGCGAAAAACAACTACTGATTAACGATCTAAACGCCAACTATTTGCAGCGCTTCCTTCTAGTCGAGCCATTGCCGACCGCGCCTGGCGTCAGCGCCACCGACTATGCCGCCCTTGAGCGGTTTGTTTCAAGTGGTGTTATCGAAGCCGACACGATGCAATTTGGAGATGATTTGAGTCCCAACGATGTCAAAGTGCGGCTTGATCCGAGCGGCAGTTTCCTGAATTTCTCTTGGGATCAAAGTGACAGCGTACAAATTACGCTTGCCGGTGACCTCGATTTGATTGGCACCAGCATCGAACGTTATCAGTTCGCAGACGGTACGGAGTGGAACGCTTCGGAAGCAATTCAACACGCTATGCAAGGAACTGCGGGTGATGATGTACTCTTTGGAACCGCAGGCAACGACATTTTGAGCGGTGGCTTGGGGAACGACACCCTATTAGGCGGCGCGGGAAATGACACCTATGTCTTTAACTCAGGCAACGGAGTTGACCACATCCAGGATTCCAGCGGCGACAACACGATTTTATTTGGTGAAGGAATTACGCCGGAATCCATCTCGTTAGGCCTGGGCTCACTGCTATTTCACGTCGGTAATCAGGGCGATGCCATCCACATCGATGATTTTGACCCCAACGATGTCTTTTCCAATCCCTCCATCTCCAACTTTCAGTTTGCTGACGGCACGGTATTGAGCTATAGCGACCTCGTTGCCAAGGGCTTTGATCTTAGCGGCACGGCGGGAGACGACACCATCACCGGCACCAATGTGGATGATCGCATCAATGGTCTGGGCGGCAACGATTTGCTTAACGGCGGCTTGGGGAACAACACCTATATATTCGACCCGGGCTTCGGGAATGATGTCGTGACCAATCCAAGCAATCAGGGCAGCATACAGTTTAGCAACGGCATCGCGCCAAACAACATCAGTGTCAGCCGCGATGGACTGGATTTGCTTTTAACCGACGATAGCGGCAACGAGGTGCGGGTATCAGGCTGGTACCTGGATGCCAATACCTCTCCGCTACAGCAAGCCACTTTCGCTGACGGCACAGTGTGGGATGCGGCAATGCTCGATGACATGGCCTTGCAAAACAGCCAGCGATCCGGCGTGACTCTTACCGGAGGCAACGGCAAAGACGTCTTAGCCGGCGGCGCCGCCAACGATCTGCTGTACGGGGGCAAAGGCAAAGACACCCTTCTGGGCGGTGAGGGCAACGATCTGCTCGACGGCGGGGCTGGAGAGGATGTCCTTAAGGGCGGGAAAGGAAATGACATTCTCGAAGGCGGGAATGGCGACGATATTCTTAAAGATAAATCAGGAAACAACCTGTTCGACGGCGGCAAGGGCGATGACAGCTTGGCGGGCGGCGGTGGCAACGAGCTCTTCATCGGCGGCAAAGGCGATGACAGCATTACTACAGGCCAAGGCGCGGACATCATCGCCTTCAATCGAGGCGACGGAAGCGATACGGTTAATCCGAGCCATTCCGGGGACAACACGCTGTCATTGGGCGGGGGCATTCGCTACCAGGACCTGGCGCTATCCAAGAACAACAATGATCTCATCGTCGAAGTCGGCAAAGGCGAAACAATTACCCTCAGGGACTGGTACGCCTCATTAAAGAACGAAAGCGTGTTGAATCTGCAAGTCATCACCGATGCCATGACGAAATATGATCCGAACTCGACCAATCCTTTGCTTAACACGCGCGTGAATGATTTCGACTTCACCGCGCTGGTGAATCAATTCGACCATGCTCGAAGCACAAATCCGAACCTCGATCACTGGCGCATGATGAATAGCCTGCTTGATGCCCATTTGGCGGGCAGCGATAGTGAAGCACTGGGCGGCGATCTCGCGTATCAATACGGCAAGAACGGCTCGCTTACGGGAATCGGATTAACTGCGGCGCGAGACGTGCTCAATGCGCCGCAGTTTGGGACGCAGCCGCAGACCCCGCGTCCGCTTGACACCTTGAAAGAGGGAACGGTGAAATTAAGTTAAGAACTGTGAGCGGTAAGCGGTAAGCGGTAAGCGGTGAGCGGTAAGCGGTGAGCGGTAAACGGTAAGCGGTAAGAGATAAAAAGAGGGTAATACAAATGCAGGTGCTGCAGCGAATAACCAAGCTTCAAGCAGATGCGCTGGATTTTGCGCCGGCCATTCTGCGCGCGCAGCAACAGCCGCCTTCGCCTTTGCCCAGGCTGGTGCTTTATACCGTTCTGGTTTTGTTTGCAGTGATGCTGCTGTGGGCGATTTTCGGGCGACTCGATATTATTGCCGTGGCCCAGGGAAAACTCGTGCCGCAAAGCTTTCTCAAAATCGTTCAGCCCGCCGATTCTGGAATCGTGAAGGAACTCTTGGTAAAGGAAGGCGATGAAGTCCGCGGAGGGCAAGTACTGATTCGCATGGACACCAGCATTTCCGAAGCGGATATTAAAACGCTGCAAAGCGAACTCGCGCTGAAGAGTCTTCAACTACGGCGTATTGAAGCTGAGCTTTCGGGCGCTCCGCTCAGGAAAGAAAGCAAGGATTCGCCGGCGCTGTTCGCAAAGGTGGACGCACAGTACTACGAGCGCCGACAGGCTTATCTGGACGAATTGCAGCAGGAGCAGGCTGCATTGCGCAAGGCCAAGGAAGACTTGGCAAGCGCCATTGAAATTCAGGACAAGTTAACTCAGACGCTGCCCGCATATCGTCAGCAGGAAGAGGCTTATGCGAAGCTCGCCAAAGACGGCTACGCCACCAAGCTCATGGCGGTTGAGAAAAGCCGTGACCGCATCGAAAAAGAGCAGGACCTGCGCGCGCAGAATTACAACGTGGCGAGCTTGAAAGCGAGCATTGCGCAATCGGAAAAAAAGATCGCGCAGATTACTTCCACTTATCGCAGCCAGTTGCAGAATGAGCAAGTAGAAGCGCAGGGTCACTACGAGAAACTGCAGCAGGATTGGGAAAAGGAATCACACAAGCGTGCGCTGCTGGAGCTTCGAGCGCCGCAAGACGGCATCGTCAAAGATCTCGCTACGCATACGGTTGGCAGCGTGGTTTCTCCCGGTACTGTGTTGCTCACATTGGTCCCGCGCAACGACCCGATGCAGGCGGAAGTTTGGGTCACCAATTTGGACGCGGGCTTCGTGCGGCCCAGGCAGCCGGTGAAACTGAAGTTGACCGCTTATCCGTTCCAGCAGTACGGCATGCTGGATGGCGAGGTATTGCAGGTCAGCCCCGATGCAAGCGAGGTGCCGGCGAAATCCGACAAGAACAATCCAGGCGGCGAGAACCCGGTGCAGAGCGGCTTTCGAACAATTGTGTCTCTGAAAGCGCCGTACCTCGAGCGCGATGGCGCGAAATATCATTTGAACCCGGGCATGCAGGTTTCCGCCGAAATCAATCTCGGCAGCCGCACGGTTTTAGAGTATTTGCTTTCGCCTATTCAGAAGACCATGCACGAAGCAGGGCGCGAACGCTGAGCAACGTTGGAATATTTTGCGGGTTCATCGTATTGATGGACAAGACCGGCGTAAGCGAGGCGAATCCCGACCAGACCATCCCTTCGAATGGTGAATGGGCCTGAGTAGGTGCGATCTTTGAACACCTGGTATTGGTCATAAGGGGACATTCGCAAATTTGTTTTTCCGATGCAAAACGATCATTCGCACTGACTGCTAATTGGCAGACCCCGGATCGAGTTTTGATCAAGAATTCAAGTGGTGGTTGAGCGTCCCGTCTGGTGAATCGCATAAACGCGTAAAATACTTTGGCACGGAACTTCCTCGTCTAAGGGAGTAAAAAACGGAATGCCTACCAATTTGGACGCGCGAAAGAACGCGTTGAGTCCCGTTGCGTCTACTATAAATTCTATTGTTATGAGACCATTTAGGCATGAGTGACAATGCAGACCGTCGCCCACTTAAAACCCGGCAACGGGCTTGGGCACGTAGACTCGCGCGATTCTTTGTTCAACAGGGGGTCACTCCCAACCAGATGTCATTAGCGAGCGTGGGTCTGGCATTGTTAGGAGCGGGAGCATACTGGGGCTCAAATACCGAGAGACCAGTTTTACGATTGATTTTGCTGCTTTTGGCCGCTCTGTGTATTCAGTTACGTCTTCTCTCCAACATGCTCGACGGCTTGATGGCAGTAGAAGAAGGCAAAAAAACGCCGACCGGCGGAATTTACAACGAATTGCCCGACCGGATGGCTGATGTCATATTTCTCGTGGCCGCCGGTTATGCTGCAGGATGGCCAGAGTTGGGTTGGATAGCTTCTTTGTTGGCCGTGCTGACCGCTTATGTGAGAGCACTTGGCGCCTCGTTCGGATTTAAACAGGACTTCTGCGGTCCGATGGCCAAACCGCACCGAATGTTCACGTTGACGGTGGGAAGCGTTTTGTCCGCATTCCTACCCAGTCTGCCCATACTCGCCATAACCGTGGGCGTAATCATACTGGGCAGCGCCTTAACTATAATGCGTCGTACATTCCACCTAAATCGTAATCTTTCCGGCCACCATGATAATTGAGTTTCTCCTCATTGGTCTTATGCAGCTGCTGACCGGCGCCGTTGCCCAAAACCGGGGCTTCAGTTTTGAACCTCCGACGCAGCGCATCTATTACGCTAATCACACGAGCCATTTGGACACGCTCATTATTTGGGGGCTAATTCCACGGTCACAACGTAAGCATGTCCGCCCTGTAGCCGCCAAGGATTATTGGTGGGCTTCATGGTGGCGACGATTCCTCGCTGAGCGCGTGTTTCATGCGATTCCTGTGGTGCGACACAGGGAATCATTCCATGAGGATCCTTTGCATGATCTTGAAACAGCGCTAGCACAAGGTGAGAGCCTTATTCTCTTTCCGGAAGGCACGCGTGGTACAGGTCAAAATATTCAACCTTTCAAAAGTGGCCTTTATCATCTGGCGGTCAAACATCCTGCGATAGTGTTAGTGCCGGTCTATATTGATAACCTCAATCGGGTCCTGCCTAAAGGCGAATTAATTCCTGTGCCTGTTTTTTGTACGGTAAGTTTTGGATCAGGATTTACGCTCAAGGAAGGAGAAACAAAGGCCGATTTTACCGCACGCGCACAGTCGCGATTGCAGGCGTTGGCAGCGCCGTGAAACTGTTCCACGATCCCCAATTTGTCATTATTCTGGCCGCGCTTCTTGGCGTGCTAATCATAGCTAGCCTTGTAGGCTGGGCGCTCTCACGACGTGTTTCAACCGAAAAGGGGCGCGAAGTCATTGCCAACCTCAATGCGCGTATTAAGGCTTGGTGGGTGATGGTGGCCGTTTTTATGCTTGCGGTTACCGTTGGGCCGATCGGCTCCGTCGTCCTATTTGCTCTGCTATCGTTTCTGGCTTTAAGAGAATATTTCGCCCTTTCACCAACGATACGTCAGGATCATCGCATTTTGATCTGGCTGGTTTTTGTTATTCTCCCCGTGAACTATGTTCTCGTTGCCATTAAATGGTATGGCCTCTTTACCATATTCATTCCGGTTTACGCATTAATATGGCTGCAAACCCGCGCTGCGATCGCTGGGGCAACACAGGAATTTCTCGATCGCGCAGCCCGAATTCAATGGGGCATGATGGTCACCGTGTATTTTGTCAGTTATGTGCCGGCTATTCTTATGTTGGAAATTCCGCGATACAGCGAATCCGGCCAAAACTTTAAGCTAATGCTGTTTTTGGTCCTTGTCGTGCAAGCAAGTGACGTATTTCAATATATTGTGGGTAAATTAATCGGTAAACACGCCATATCACCGCACGTTAGTCCTAACAAAACGATCGAAGGTTTCGTCGGTGGAATCACGCTCGGGACCTTATTGGGCGTGGGCCTTTTCGGGATGACGCCATTCACCATCCTTCAGGCTGGTGCGCTTGCTCTTGTCATTTGTCTCATGGGTTTTGCCGGCGGGTTGGTCATGAGTGCGACTAAACGGGGCAGCGGGGTCAAGGACTTTGGAGCCTTAATACCTGGTCACGGAGGCATAATGGATCGAATCGATAGCCTATGTTTTTCTGCCCCGGTCTTTTTCCACCTGACGCGTTATTTTTTTACATGAGATTCTGGCGACGCCTTAACAATAGCTACAGTTAGCGCCTGTTAATTCTCTGGTCCCCGGTTCGAGAGCCAATCGGGGGGCAAAGCAGAGTACGGCCCAAAGGTCATCCTGACGTGGCCCGGGTTTCGTAAACACCGAAATGGGGACAATGATCCCGATGGAGGTGTCGCATAAAGCGCAAGGGCTTTACCAAGGAGTTCAAACTCGTAGCGGTGCGCCTGCTGGAGAGTTCGGGGCGACTGGCCCCAAGGGCAATCAGGCGGTCAACATCAAGCCTGTCGCATAACCGAGCGGTCAGTCAGGAAAAGCCCGAGTCTCCAGGTTTTTTTCGGTCCGTTGGCGCGGCGCTAGTCGAGGTCGACCTCGAAAGCGCGCGGCGCGA
The DNA here is from genome assembly GCA_035518095.1 of Burkholderiales bacterium. Classification (NCBI taxonomy): domain Bacteria; kingdom Pseudomonadati; phylum Pseudomonadota; class Betaproteobacteria; order Burkholderiales; species Burkholderiales bacterium. The sequence goes on from DATIXX010000048.1 coordinate 13,924, forward strand.
TCGGCGCGGTCTCGACCTTGAAATAGACGCGGCCGATCTCGCGGCCGTCGGTGGTGTCGACCTGTACCTTCCAGTCGCCGAACTGGTAGTTCGACTTCACGCCGTAGCCGCGGAATCCCTCCTTGCGGCCGCCGACGATGTTGATCGGTATCGCGTCCTGCAGCGTCCAGCCCCGCCCGTCATCCTTCCAGAACCAGCGCATCGTCACCTGGTCGGAAAAGCGCGTCGGAGAGTAGATGCGGAAGTATACGTAGATCTTGTCGCCGCCCTGGGCGAGAAATTCCTGATCGCCGTTCTCCCAGAAGCGCCACGCCGGCCGCTGGTGGCTCAGGCGGTAGCCTTCCTCAGTCTTCTCGACGTCGTGATAGACGCCGATGAACGGTATCGAGAGCGGCACCGGCGGCACCAGCCTGAATAGATAGAAGGCGAGGAAGCCGATCAGCACCAGACCGAGAGGCACGGAAATCTGCCTGCTCGCCTGCCGGACCCGGTCTGGGGCGCGAACCCTGATCCACCCGCTAACCCCGACGATGGGAAGGCATCCGGCCAGGATCGAGAAGAGGAATACGACCAGTCCCATCGAACCGACCAGAATCGGAACCATGTAGGCGAAGAAGGAAAGAGTACACAGGCTGAGCAACGCGAACTTGAAGGCGAGCCCGAGAGACTTGAAGCGCTCGGACTCGTTGGCGACCAGGAGAAAGACGAGGAACGCGAGGAACCCGAAGGATACCGCGAGCGACGAGCTCTTGAAATAGAAGATCGTATACACGTTGAGCAGCGTTCCGAGGCAGAAGTTGACGATCGCCATGCGGTAGCGGAAATACCACCGCTTGAGCGCGAACGTTCCTTCGAGGTCGCGCGGCGGCGCGCCTTCCTCAAAGAACATTCTCGTCAGCACGATCGTGATGAACGCGAGATAGACGATCTGGTGGCCGATCGCGAACCAGGAGTCGATGCGCCTGACCGTGAACGCATCGAACACGAAGCCGCCGACGAAGGACGTGACGGCAATTCCGCGCTCGCGGGCGAGCAGGAAATTGTGGTTAGGTCTTGCATTAGCGTATTGATTTCTCACGGTTGCGTCCAACACAACTCACGGTACAGTAATCTACCCCAAAATGACGAGCTCTGGGCGAGTGTGTAATTGCGCGAGAAGGGAACCACGCGAGCAGGGCGCGAGAAGCGTTAAAATGAGAGCCTTAAAATGGGACGCGGACGGCCAAAAAAGGCCTAGAAAAAGGTGTGCGTCCCCAAATCTTCTGGTACATCTTGAATCTTGAACGCCCGATGTTGGATCACGCGATTTAAACTGAGATTGGAAATCTAGGATTCAAATCTCGACGCTGATGCCAAACATGGAAGTATGGTTTTACCTTGGCCAAGATTGAGTGGTACTTTGGGATGCACTACACTACGACGAGCGACGTCATTAAGCAGCCGGGATGGCGAATTTGACGAAGCTGACATTTTAAGACCAAACCCCGCTATGCTAAATGTAGAAGCCCCCCGTAATCGTAAAGAGGAGGAGCCGTCCAAGGCGACCCGGCGGTCACGAATTGAACGGAAATAAATCTCAGAACCAGGCTTGTTTATTGCTACAGCGATGCTCGCGTTCTTCACTATGCTGCTGTGGCATGACACTCATAGACTCTTGCTTGACGCTGAAGATACCGCCGCCCGGCACGCTGCCCAAACCAAAGAGTCCTTAGCCCTAACTAAACAGGCTGCTGATGCCGCTACTGCCTCGGCAAATTCCTCGGCTAAACTTCCGTCGGTCTCGGAGAAAGCTTTTACCAGTGGTCAACGTGCGCGGCTCGGGCCAACAAATGCTAGCATGAGCGCTGAACCAACCAAGGGCAAACCTGTTGAGATCATAGTTCAAATTCAAAATACAGGCAGGGAGCCCGCCCAAAATTTTTCGTGGAATTCTCCAGATTGGTTCGTCTCTGCTGAGCGAAATATTGAGACTCGTACCTTGGACTACAAGCGTTCTTGTACGAAAATACCAAGCGCGAGAGCTGGGCAGGTTATATACGCAAACGTCAATGGCTATCGCTTATCCTTTAAGTTGGATGGACTGCTCGTCAACGAAAAATAATTTCTGGAGTAAATCCTATTTATTTTCAAAGCGGTCTTATTTACCAAACATTGGGGGAAGTTCACCATAGCTGCTTTTGTTATTTCTATAAGAGTGGGGAAACGAAAATCGATCATTTGGCCATTTGCAAGATTGGTCAAGGCGCCGATTAGTAATAGGGCACACATTAATTCACATCTTGGATAATCCACTCGTCGCGCCGCAGGACGCGTTTTGGTGTCCGATAGATTAATTAAAGCGTCTTTATCTGTTAACCTCGCGATCGTGATCAAGGGGACGCACACATTATTATCTCGGGCATGCAGGTTTCCGCCGAAATCAATTTGGGCAGCCGCACGGCCCTCGAGTACTTGTTGTCACCCATCCAAAAAACAATGCACGAGGCGGGCAGAGAGCTTTGATCACGAAAAGCCACCGGTACGTCAGCCAAAGCTGTGGGGGATAACAGCTACATATTTCTGTAAAGCCGTTCAAACCATTAGCCAAGCCTGACCAGTAATCGTGGAAAATGAGAATATGGGAGACCTGAAATTTGAAGACCTGAGCCCGTTTTCTTGACCACGCTGCGGCATCCGGTACCTGTCCAACTGCCGCACAATCGCACGCTTTAGCTAATTGCTGTACGTTCCCAGCCGCGACAGCCGTTCAGGAATAGATTGACGACATTTCGCACCCAAGGGTCGAACTCAGTAGAAGTCATCGGCGTACCGAGTCCCATCGCGCGACGCTGTGGCACGGCGATGACCATATGCAGGAACTGCTGCGCGGCGAACGTCGGGTTATCCAGAGTGAGATTCCCCCTGTGCGCTTCGCGTTCGAGCACACCCACAATCAGCCGAACAGCTTCTTCGCTGGCGCCCTGGTTAGTGACAACCGCCGCCAAATTCGGGAAGCGGCCCGATTCCCCGACGATCAATCGATGTAGTGCGATCGCTGGCGGGGATAAGGCAGCGCGCAGGACAAGATCCGCTACGCTACGCAGGATCTCCGGGAGGCTCGCCCCGTGAAGCGGCGGCACATCCGGCGGGCGCAGGCGTTCGATCGTGCGATGGACTGCCGCGCTGAACAGTGCGGATTTGTTCTCGAAGCGGTGATAAAACGTGCGCTTCGACACTCGAGCTCGTTTCGCCACCGCCTCGATGGTCGTAGCACCGTAGCCCAATGTGAAGAACAGTTCGGTCGCCGCCTCAACGATACGATGGGCGAGTTGCTCGGCGTCGGCTTTTGAGGGGCGGCCGCCTCGGGGCGAGACAACGTCCGATTTGCTCGCCGCTTTGTGATGGCCTGCGCTCGGGGCTGACTCGGTCAAAGCCGAATGCCCGCTGCCACCGTGCACCTAACGTGAGTAGTAGTGGGCGCCACGCGGCGGTGCGTAATTGCTGTAGCGAGGACCATAATAGGCCGGACGCGGTGCGTAGTACGCCGGGTGCCGCGCATAGTACACTGCCACTGGCGAAGAGTAATACACGGGCACCGCCGGCGGTGCGTAATACACCGGCGCCGGGGGTGGAGCGTAATACGTCACTCCGGGCGTAGCGTCGTAGGCGACAGTTGTTGCCGGAATGCCGTAGGGTGCAGCCTGCGGCGCGCCATAGTAGGTGGGCGAGGCAGCCGCGGCCAGAATTGCGATCGGCGCGGTGATAATGGCGGCCGCGGTGGCGACGACTACACTACCGAGTCCCCAGATCGGGCCACCGCCATGGTAGCCCCCCCGATAATAGCCGCCATAATGCGGCCCCCCCGCGAATGCCGACGTGACGGGGGCGATGATGATTGCAACAGCAAGAAAACTGGCGAGTACGAGGGTTCTGTTCTTCATGATCGGTACTCCTGAAAAGCAGTTCGATATCGGTACGGATACAGTCAAACCGTGGGCATACTACTACAACTCAACACAAAATGCAACGATACCGTTGCGTTGCGTTATAACCTCAGTGGCAATGTCTCTTTAAATCATTGATGTGTTAATTAGATTCTTCTATAGCGCCATACTCGTGCATACCTGGAATCTTTCGAGAATTCCATCTGTTCTGCTGTGCCGCAGCGGAGCCGGTCGCCTGTCGGGGGGGTCAGCTTGACAAACTGTCGCGCCGCAAAGCGGGACCACGGCGGAACCGTAAGGTCAATCGAGACAGCGTAAATTTGATTTTGGACGTTTCCTTCCAGTCAGCCCCGATGCAAGCAAATTGCCTGCAAAATCCGACAAAAATAATTCACCGGGCGACAATCCGGTACAAAGTGGCTTTCGCACAATCGTATATTTGAAAGCGCCGTACCTCGAGCGCGAAGGCGCGAAATATCATTTGAACCCGGGCATACAGGTTGACGCTGAAATCAATCTTGGAAGCCGCATCGTCCTCGAGTACTTGCTGTCACCCATCCAAAAAACGATGCATGAGGCGGGCAGGGAGCTCTGATGAGCGCAAGCCATGGAAACGTAAAGCCGAGGTTTACGCCGTAAGAGCAGCACGTCACAATGGAGCTCAATATGCAATTAGCCAAGCCGGACCCCCCTCCATGCAGTGCGGAAGTTGGCGCGATCTGGAACCCGAATGCAGCAGCCAACTGGAGTATTCTTTTCACACCAGCGTTTGGGTCATATCTGCAGGCGCTGAATTGGCAAACGCTTGGCGAGCCTGAGAAGGCCATCGCGTCTAAAGGTTGGTTCTCGGTCAGTCTTGTGCTTCTAGCCGGTATTGTGTTTGTCGAGCCATTTGTTGCAGTTGCCGACCTGCACATTGCAAACAGCATGATGAATTTCTATTACTTGTATCTCTTCATCTGGTATTTCGCTGTAGGCCGTTCTCAAGTGAAATACGTCAAACAGAGGTTTGGCGCCGATTATGCCCGTCGTCCCTGGGGCAAGCCGCTACTAATTAGCGCAGCAGCAATGCTCGGATGTGCGGTGCTGTTTGGTCTAATTTTTTATGTAGCACGGGACGCCGCTCTACCGATGCACGCGGAACGAAACGGCACTGAAAAAATGGTGGCCATTGGCTAGCCAAGGAAACGCTAATGTGCAATCCAGCTTGGGCGTCATGCGTGCGATCATTGGGTCAGGCTTGGCCAATTGCATAAAGGCGCCGGTTGATGGTTTTCGCCGATCCAAAAAATCATGAACGAATCAGGGCGCGGGCCGTAATCGGCTTTAGGAATGACAGCGTAAAGGCGAGCTTTGTGCCAGAGCAACATATCCTGATAGAACTCGTCTGGCGGTAAGCCAGGCCTAATATTTTTCGTGGAAAATTAGAATACGGGATAACTGATGTTTCAAGACCCAACCCTGTTCGCGCAGGCTTATCATGCTCCGATCCGAGGCGCCGCTTAACGCGGCCCCCGGTGGGAATCATGCGTCAAGGAGCAGACCGGGCTCAGTCGTTGTGGCCTTTACCGTTCCCATGATCATGGTCGTGTCCCTCGCCATGTTCATCGCCATGACGCTCTTCCTGACCTCTGCCGTGCATCTCACGGTAGCGTGGCACGTACTCTTTGTTGTACCAGCTATCCTTCACGAAATAGACCGGCTCCCCGCAGGCGTTGTACTTGTGGCAGTACTTGCGCCAGTTCTTCTCATGGCCCGGACGTACGTGCAGGTAAATCGGCTCGCTTGCTACGCCCGCTGGCGCACGCTGGATAACGACTGGCTTAGCGTAGATCAATTGCGGCTGAGGGAAATCGCCGATATCGATGCGGCCATAGAAGCCGGGCTCGCCGACCTGGACGGATACGCCGACATCTGCGGCTAACACGGGAGAAGTAACTGCGGCAACTACAAGTGCAAATAGGAAACGCTTCACGGTGAGGGTCCTTTCGTCAGAAATTGTTACGTAATGCACGGGCTCGTCGACTCGACGATGTGCAGCATTATACTGGATGCTCCTAGCTAATGCAGTGCTCAATCGCACACGCGATGAAGCCACGAATCGGTTAGCTGATGCGGTAGAGCTTCTCAGACGCCGTGAGCAGAAAGTTCAACCACCAACTCAATAAAAGTAAAGACTGCCATCCCGTTAAACACAAGACACGCGATCTAGTGGACCTGTCTCTGACGTGCAGCCCAACCTTGCGTGAAAGTCTGCCTTGGATCGGAAGTCGACGTTCGTTCAGGGTCAATACCGGACGATTGCGGAGGACAGTCCGGTGCAGAGCGACTTTCGAACAATCGTACCTTTGATAGCGCCGCAGCTTAAGCGGGACTGCGCGAAATACCATTTGAACCCGGGCATACAGGTTGACGCTGAAATCAATCTTGGCAGCCGCACGGTCTTCGAGTACTTGCTGTCACCCATCCAAAAAACGATGCACGAGGCGGGCAGGGAGCTCTGATCGATGCAAGAGAGGAGGAGGGTAAAGCCACGGTTGCGGACCGTAAGAGCAATTTAATCCAACGGCGTTCATTATGCATGAGCCAAGCCTGGCACTTTTTCCCCGCCGACAGCTAAAGCGTCGCTGGCTCGTCGCGCCCGTCGTGAGAACTATGCCGACAAACGCCCCTTATCCGACTGAAAAGACGCTTTTTACGTTTCCTCAACGCCTAACCGGGTCATGCTGAGCTGACCCACAGTTACTCTGGCTAAATTCTTCATAGGCAGTACACGATCGTGAAACTGGCTAAGCGAGGTTCGATGACCGGTGCTTATGACGGTTGGTTTCCAGGGTGCCTTGCGCAGCAGCGCATAAAGCTCGGCTTCGCCTGCTTCATCGATCGACGAGGTCGCTTCGTCCATGAAAATAAAAGCCGGCTTGCTCAACAGGATGCGAGCGAAGGCCAGTCGTTGCTGTTCGCCCGGCGATAAGCGCTGTGCCCAATTGTCAGGTGTTTCGCAATCGCGCGCGAAACCGCCGAGCCCTACCTGGGTCAAAACTGCAGCGAGGCACTCTTTTGAGACATTCTCGTCCTCATTCGGATAAAGCAGCGCTCCGCGCAGCGTGCCAAGGGGAATGTACGGCCGCTGCGACAGGAACAGCGTTTTGCCTTCGCCGATCCGAATAACACCGCTGCCGAAGGGCCAGATTCCCGCCATCGCACGCAACAGGGTGCTTTTTCCGCTGCCGGCCGGCGCGGTGATGAGCAGCCATTCGCCGGGTGTGGCCTCGAAATGAATGTCGCGTTGCAAAACTGTTCCGTCAGGCAATTCAAGATTTAGCGCCGTGATAGAAATTCCATTGCCTGCGCGCTCGATCGAAATGCGCTGCGGCGCGCGTGCTTCCGCCGCTATCGAACGCGCGCGCGCATCGAAATTTCCCAATCGTTGTACGACCGATTGCCATTGGGCGATTGCGGTATAGGAATTGACGATAAAAGACAGAGACAGTTGCACCTGCGCGAATGCATCCGCCGTCTGTTGCAGCGCGCCGAAGGTGATGATTTTGGCGAAATAGCGCGGCGCGGCCACGATGTAGGGAAAAACGATGGCGAACTGGTTATAGCTGCTGGTGTACCAATTCAGCCGTTTCGTACGTTTCATGATGCTCCAAAAATTATTGACTACGTAACGGAAACGGTCGATAAAAAATCGGTGTTCGCGTTTTTCGCCGCCATAAAGCGCGACACTTTCAGCGTTCTCGCGCAGGCGCATCATGCTAAAGCGGAAATCAGCCTCGAAACGCTGCTGGGCGAAATTGAGTTGCACCAGCGGCCGTCCAATCCGGAAGGCCAACCAGGTACCGCCCACGGCATAAATCAACGCGAACCAGACCATATAGCCCGGTATTTCCACCTCCCCGAATTTCCCCAACGGAAGCATCACGGCGCCCGATAACGTCCATAGGATGCCGAGAAAGGACACAAGCGTAATACCCGCGTTAAGAAATCCATTGGTGCCGACAACAAGCCCGAGCGTCTGGCCGGTGAAGCGATCGAGATCGTCGGAGATACGCTGATCCGGATTGTCGGTGCCGCTGTTCAGCAACTGCAAACGATAATAAGCACGTTCATCGAGCCAGGTATCGAGAAAACGTCGTGTAAGCCAACGTCGCCAGCGGATTTGCAGCATCTGCTGCAAGTAGACCTGATAGACCAGGATAGCGATCGCTACGGCCGCCAGGCCACCGAAGATAAGGAATTGATGCTTGAAGGCAGAATAATTTAGTTGCTGGATCGAATTGAAGAAATCGCGGAACCAAAAGTTGAAGCGCACGTTAATGAGAACGGAAACGATGTTGAGCGCAACGACCGCGGTAAGCAGGCCCCAGGCCCTCCATTTGTCGTCTGACGACCAATAAGGCTTCGCCAGTTGCCATGCGGCGCGCAGGGAGCTTCGATTCTCATCGCTCATCGTGGGGCCATCTAATATTTACGAAACTGGGCTATATTGCGAAGATCTTGTCACGGCTTCGGCCGCACGTTTCAATCGCAGCGGGACCGACTAAACTACTATTAAGACCACGTCGGTCAGGCGTTGTTGCAAAATAGAGTGGCGGACTTTCGCGAGCGATTCTCAATTCAAGGGACGACGTGGTTGAGGGTGGGCCTAGCGCGCCCGAACCTCTAGGCGAGCGTCATAGGAAGCTTTTTGCACTTAAGCGCGAGCCACGTGACCGGCGTACCTCTGCGGTCACCCGCACCGAGCTGGAGTATTTACTTTCGCCAATTCGAAAAACAATGCACGAGGCGGGCAGGGAGCTCTGACCGATTTGAGCAATGACGGCGTAAAGACGAGCTTTGTGCCAGAGCAACCCGTCGCAATATGGCGATATAACAATTGGGTGGTGCCCATTCGACGATTACACTACCATGTTGTTGACTTGACGCTGCCAATGCGAATGCAATTTGGCGGGAATAAGGAAAAGAAAGAGGGGCGCTGGGATGGGCAATATCGATAGCCGTACGACGTCCGCTGATGCACTGGTGATCTTTGGCGTGACCGGCGACCTCGCCCATAAGATGATCTTTCCGGCGCTTTACGCGATGGCCAAACGCAGAGCGCTCAAGGTGCCGGTGGTAGGCGTCGCCGCTCCCCAGTGGAGCCCGGCACAACTTCGCGCACACGCGACGGACAGCGTGAAGCAAGCCGGCAAGATCGACGATCAGGACGCCCTCGATCATCTTCTTTCTCTGCTCCAGTATGTGGGCGGCGATTACAACGAATTCGGTACGTTCAAAGCGTTGAAGCAGGCGTTGGGCGACGCGCGGCGCCCTGCGCATTACCTCGCCATTCCACCCGTGCTGTTCGCCACCGTAATCAAAGGGCTCGGTGCCTCGGGCCTGGCCGAGCATGCGCGCGTCATCGTCGAAAAGCCGTTCGGGCGCGATTTGGCTTCGGCGCGCGAGCTCAACCGTATCGCGCAGGCGGTGTTTCCGGAAGATTCGATCTTCCGCATCGACCACTACCTCGGAAAGGAGGCGATCATGAATATCCTCTATTTCCGTTTCGCGAATTCGTTCCTCGAGCCGATCTGGAACCGTAACACTGTGGCCAGCGTGCAAATCACGCTGAGCGAGGATTTCGGTGTGAAAGGTCGTGGAGCGTTTTACGAAAGTGCCGGCTGTCTGCGCGATGTCATTCAGAACCACCTGTTCCAGATCGTTGCGCTGCTCGCGATGGAGCCGCCGGCCTATCAGGGCTTCGGCGCCGTCCACAACGAAAAAGCAAAGGTGTTTCAGGCCATGCGCACACTGCAGCCAGACGACGTGGTACGCGGTCAGTACGCCGGCTATAGAAACGAGCCGGGCGTGGCGGGGGACTCGGACGTCGAGACATTCTGCGCCCTGCGGCTGTTCGTCGACTCGTGGCGCTGGGCCGGGGTGCCGTGGTACCTGCGTTCCGGCAAATGTCTGGCTACAACAGCGGCCGAGGTCCTGGTGGAGTTAAAGCCGCCGCCGCAGCGGCTGTTTGACGATTCAGCACCAGTGGCCGATCGGGCCAATTATGTGCGTTTCCGCATATCGCCGAACTCCGCGGTCGCTCTTGCTGCGCGCGTCAAGCGAGTGGGCAAGGAGTTCGTCGGCGACCAGCGCGAGCTCTATCTGCTGGATGAACATCCGGGAGAGGAACCACCCTATGAACGTCTGCTGGAAGATGCCATGGCCGGAGACGGGGCGCTTTTCACGCGCGAGGACGCGGTCGAAGCCGCCTGGGCGGTGGTCGATCCAGTTCTCAGCAACCACGAGCGCGCTCGCCCCTACGCGCCGGGCAGCTGGGGGCCGAAACAAGCTGATGCGCTCATTGCGCCAGACGGACGCTGGCACAACCCGGTACTCGTGAAGGCGTCAACATGACGGGGGGCTAACGAGGTCGCGTTCG
>DATIXX010000049.1 GCA_035518095.1 Burkholderiales bacterium
GTTGGGGTGACGCTGAATTGAAGCAATTTACCGGTGGCGGCATCCACTACCGGGAAATACATCAGCGAGAGATCGGACCGGTAAGCCTCGTGTCCGCCGATACCTTCGTAGTCATTCAGAAAATCGCCGCAGCCGTAAATAATCGGTCTTTCCCGGTAGACCTCGATGCCCTTCACGTGGTGCGAGGAGTGGCCGTGCACCACGTCGATTCCTGCTTCGTCGATAAGGCGATGCGCGAACATGCGCTCTTCCTTCGAAACGCTAAAGCCCCAATTTTCGTCCCAATGCACCGAAAACACAGCGATATCCCCTTTTTGCTTTTGGCTCAGCACCTGACGCTTTATTGCGTCAATAGCACGCTCGGAGAAATCTCTCAGAAAATTTACGCCAGATTGTTTTTCGGTTGCCGCCCAACCGCGAGCTACACCGCTGCTCGCCATAGCGAATGCGAATACCAGTACCCTGCCCCGCCCCCGCACTTCAATACACGCCGGTGCCGACGCCTCGTCCTGGTTGCGTCCCGCTCCCGCAGTATGCAGCTTCACCTGGTGCAGTGAGTCCAAAGTTTCGAACAGCCCACTGCGTCCCCAATCCAGCACATGATTGTTGGCTAACACGCAGCAATCGAGTTTAGCGGCAGAAAGGCACGGCGTGTTTGCGGGGTTCATGCGGTAATGGATTCCTTTTCCCGGCCAAGCGTCTTCGCTCCCCGTAACGGCCGTCTCTAAATTGATTATTCGCACATCCGGATCAGCTCGCTCGAATTCTTCTAGGGCATCTCCCCAAACGTAAGCAAAGTCGACAGGTTTTTTTACAGCGCCGCTGGCCGTTTCGGCCAGTTCAACGTAATCAGTCGCCAAGCCAACGTACGGCTCAAACAGATGCGGCTTGCTCGGGTGCGGCAGAATTTGGTCAATACCCCGACCTGTCATAACGTCGCCACATAGAAATAGCTTCATATAAAGCGGCAAATTGAGAAGAGGATCGAACGACAGCTGAACGCAGATTCTGGCAAGTGTAACAAGACATTCAGTACTGCCCCTATCCTATCGGCTGTCTTGCGGTGGCTGTTCACACGAAAACGATTCGCACCCTATAGTAGCCTGAGGCACTGCGCTGAGCTATAATTTTCGAAAGGCTGTTCCTTCACTCGGATGCTGCTATGAAACTTGCGATTTTGTCGCTACTCGTCTTTTTCCTTCCCGCGGTCGCAGACGCTCAAACGGTATACGAATCGAAGGACAAACAAGGGCCCGTATTTTCCGATACACCAAGCCCCGGGGCTCAGCCAATTGATGTTCCGCCGCCAAACGTTGTCGGAACCCCGACTCAAGTGGAACAGCAGTCGAATCAGTCTACTCCGGGCTACACTGCTTTAACGATTCTTTCACCGCAAGATCAAGGCACTGTGCATAGCAATACCGGTGAGTTCCAGGTCAACTTAGGCCTTACCCCGGCCTTACAGAATGGCAATGCGATCAGTGTTTCTTTGGACGGGACAACATTGCCTACACTGCGCAACTCGCTTCAGTTCAATATTAGCTCCGCCGAATGGCAGAGCGCGGCCACGGACAATACAATGCATGAGCTTAAAGTGGCTGTTTTGGACAGCGCAGGCAATACACTGATCGCGGCACGCCCGGTGAAGTTCTATGTGCACCGCGCGGCCGTGGGCGGATCAGATGAAGAGCACAGGTCCGGTCGCTGACATCCGGGTTTAAGATATCTCCCGCCTAGCAACACGGGATCGGCTGCCCGGTTCGAAGACCAATCCGTACGTCAGATTATTTGTTCCGGATGACGGGGGTACTGCGCAACTGTTGTACGCGCAGCAGCTTATACCTGGGACATTCTAATGTTTGCGAGCGCCAGGCGATCGACAAGAGTGCGCATCAGCGCGCGCGCGAAGCGGAGTTGGCAGCCGTCACTTATGCGCTCCAAATCGGCGCTCTTAAGCTCGGCAATCACCACTTCGGTTAAAGACTCGACGGTAGCCTGGCGTGGCAGCACACCGCCTCGAATATAACTCATTTCGCCGAAACACTCGCCGCCCTTGAGGGTGCCGAGGAGGCGTCCATGCTTTGTCACCTTGACCTGTCCTTGTGTCAAAAAATATAGGCTCTGGCCTGGCTCATTTTCACGCAGGATCGCGCTCTGCGCGGGCAAGCGGCGCCATTGGCTCACGTTGACCAGTTCCCAGATTTCGGTATCGCTAAGCTGCTTTAGAACCTCCATTGCCCTCAACGCTGGAAACTTTTCGCTGTCCGGTATTTCCTGGTCGTAAACACTGAGCTGTCCGACCTTTGCCAGCTCAAGTGCGAAATCAGCCCAGCCGGGATAACGGTCCTGTGGGTTTTTCTTGAGGGCTAACAATAACACGCGATCCAAATCCGGGCTAAGCGAGGGCCGTAGCGAACTTGGGGGCAACGGCTCTTGATTGAGGATCATTTGAAAAAGAGACGACATACTCTTTGCGGTGAAGGGTTGCTGGCCCGTCAAAAGTTGGTATAGCACAACGGCCAATGAGAACATATCGCTGTGCTGTGTCAGCGACTTTGCGCTGATCTGTTCCGGCGACATATAAGCGGGCGAACCGATGTTCAGAATCTGCGTCGATAGGCCCTTTTGAAGGTAGGCCGCGCCGAAATCGGTGACTTTCACTTCGGTATTGCTTACAACCATGATGTTTGCGGGCTTGACATCGCGATGCACGATACCCTGGCGCGATGCGTAATCGAGTGCGCCACAACATTTAAACCCGATCTCGATTACGTCCTTGATCGGAAGCAAACTTTGGGCGCGGGTAAACTTTGCCAGGCTCCCACCAGCCACATATTCCATAACCACATAATTGCAGTCCGTGCCTACCTGCGCGTCGATAATTGAAACAATGTGAGGGTGTATAAGCTTTCCGGCGAGAGAAGCCTCATTCAAGAACTGCTTGCGGAGAACCCTGCCCTGTGTCGGATCCTGGAATACGTTGGGGTCAATCAGTTTTACTGCCACATTGGAATTGGCAAAGGGGTCAACTCCAAGATATACCGTGCCTAAGGTGCCTTTGCCGAGTAGCTTTTTGATCTCGTATTTGCCAATGCGCTCCAGCCTGGATTTCGCTTGGCTCTCTGCAAAGGTGGTCATGTGCTTCCCATTGAATCGGTTGCTTCGCGCATTGCCGCGGTCAAAACTCTTTGGCCCGAGACGGTCTTGAACCCGTGCATGCGTCATGCGGGACCTCGGTGCCACGGCCCGCATTATTAATGTAGCAGCGTGTATTTTAAGAAGAATGTGAAGTAATTCACATTAAGAGGTCTATATCTTTAATGACCCACCGGTCCCCGGAAAGTAATAAATTTCGGGGCACATCGTACAGCAGCGCTTAGTCTAGGATTTCTCTCGAATTTTGTGAGCAGGCCGGCATTCGCTTCCCGTTGGCTCGGGCACGCAAGCCGAGTTCAACGGCCAGGAAAATCAAGCGGGCGGCCGCTTTCCCAGTTGACTGAGAAATTCATCGACAGTATTGAGATGCTGTGCCCAAGTCGTCGGACGGTAATCAGCGATCCGCTCGAGCTGGGCCCTCCTCCGGGCGCTATGCGCGTCGGTGTATTCATCAACCAGCTCCATCCAGCGTTGCGCATCGAGTGGATTTGCGTATTCTGGAATTGCTCCCGCGAATTCACGAAACACCGGTAGATCGCTTGCTATTACCGGCACGCCCAGTGACAGCGCCTCAGACACCGGCAGGCCGTGGCCCTCGGCGAATGACGGATACAATAG
>DATIXX010000050.1 GCA_035518095.1 Burkholderiales bacterium
GCGCAAATGCTCGGATATCTTCGCAGCGATTGCGCGCGCTTCCTGGGAATCGTAGCGCTGTCGCAGCATAATGAGTGCATCGCCTAGTCCGAGAAAACCCAGTCCCACACGGCGCTTGCTCATGGCTTCACGGTGCTGCGCGTCAAGCGGCCAGGCCGTGACGTCGAGCACATTATCCAGCATCCGCACCGCGACCTTTGCGACTTTCGCAAATGCATCGAAATCAAATCGTGCCTGTTCACTGAAAGGCATACGCACGAAACGCGTCAGGTTGATGGAACCGAGGCAGCAACAACCATAGGGCGGAAGCGGTTCTTCAGCACAGGGGTTGGTAGCCTCGATCGTCTCGCAATAATACAGGTTGTTGTCGCGATTAATGCGATCGAGAAATAAAATCCCGGGTTCAGCATGATCATAAGTCGAGCGCATGATCTGATCCCAGAGCTCGCGCGCTTTTATCTTGCGGTATACCCACAATCCGTCGTCGCGCTGATAGGCGCCCGATTCAAGTAGATCAGCATAGGGCTGTGCCTTATGCACCAGCTCGATTTCGGAATCGCTTTCCACAGCGCGCATGAATGCGTCGGTAACACCAACGGAAATGTTGAAGTTGGCCAGATCGCCGGAATCTTTGGCGTGGATGAATTCCTCGACATCGGGATGGTCGCAACGCAACACGCCCATCTGCGCGCCGCGCCGGGCGCCCGCCGATTCGACTGTCTCACACGAGCGGTCAAACACGCGCATATACGAAACCGGGCCGCTCGCGCGCGAATGCGTGCCCTTTACCTCAGCGCCCTTGGGGCGAATTGCCGAGAAATCATAGCCCACGCCGCCGCCGCGGCGCATGGTTTCAGCGGATTCAAGTAAAGCGACGTAGATGCCCGGTTTGCCGTCCACGATGTTTGAAATCGAATCACCGACCGGCTGCACGAAACAATTGATGAGCGTCGCCTGCAGGCGAACGCCTGCTGCGGAATTGATTCGTCCGGCGGGAACAAAGCCGGCTTCCATGGCTTCAAAAAAGCGTTCTTCCCAATGTGCGCGCTTTTCTTCCGCCTCTGCCGCGGCCAGCGCCTTGGCGACCCGCCGCCGCACATCTTGGACGGACTGTTCCCCGCCCTTGGCATATTTTTCGAGCAGGACTTCGCGGCATATATCCTGCTCGCGAAGTATAGATCGCTGCTCCAGTTGTTCTGTCATAGCGCTTTAATTAAAAATTTTGTCTTGTTAATAATACTATAGTAACCCGCAGACCACTACGTCCAGCAAAAAGCAGGCCGCAGAATATCGCGCCGGCTACAACAGAGGCACCGCCGCATCAAACCGAAGTCCGGCTGGAGGCAAATCGGCGCGCGCAAAGCGCACCAGCGCAAACGCACGTGTCTCAGGGGGCGTGACACCCGGGACCTGGGCGACTTGAAATTCGAAATCGGTGCCGCCCGATGCATCTGCATCATCAAGCACGACATTCATACGGTCAAGTCGCATCGTTCGTGTGGTGACATTGAAGTGCGCTTGAGGCTTTGCAAGCACGCTGCAGATGAGCTCGAGTTCGCGGTCGAGCGCTTCCGTAGCCGATCCCAAACCGGTGAGGTTACGCGCGTTATCGTCGATTTTCGATTGCAAGCGCGCGAGCTCGCTGGCCCCAACCGTTTCAGCTCCCAGTACCGCCCGCATCCCGGCACCTTGCTGCTCCAGCAACTTCAGTCTTGTCGTTAGCAACCCGCGTTCCTGCGTTAATGTCTCGCGCCGAGACTGTTCCGCGCCTACTTGCACAAGTCCTTCCAGTGCAAGCTGGTCCACGATATGCCGCTCGATTTCCGCCCTAAGCTCGGGTTCGGTGCGTCCGCAGATGCGCACCCGGTAGTCGCCGAAACTCACACTGGTCTGCGCAACTTCGCGGCGCATGGTTCCGTCTTCCAATGCCATACCTAGAATCTTGCGTTCGACCATTTGCATGCTCAGCACTGCGTAGGCCTCCTGCGAATCCGGGTTCCGATCAAACTGCGCGCGCAGGTCAGCCGCGCGGCCAAAGACCCGTGGGATTTCGTCAGCCGTCGCAAAGAATGCGCGCAGGTAAGGATCGGCCGCCCAGGACGCTGCACTTGCCTCCCGCGCGGGAGCGGCCCCCGCCACAAGCTCGCCGGCATAAGTTATTGATACTTTTACTGCGGGTCTAAGCCGTGCGCGGTAACGGGACACGAACCGCAATCGCGGATTCGTCATTTGTACAATGCGTTCCACCGTCTCATCAATTCGTGCAGCGTCCGGCGCGCTTTGAGCGCCGCCGCGAATCCATTCGAAAATTCCCATGATGGGCGCCAGCAAATTAAGCCATGATGTTTACGCCGCCATCGACGTAAACCGTCGCGCCCGAGAGGCGTCGCGCGAAAGGTGTCGCGAGGTAGGCGCAAGTGAAGCCTACGTCCATGATATCCACCAATTCGCCGAGGGGAGCGCGCTGGGCAGCGGCGTTGAGCATCAAGTCGAAGTCCTTGAGGCCTGAGGCAGCGCGGGTCTTGAGGGGGCCTGGCGAAATCGCGTGCACGCGTATGCCCTTGGTACCGAGCTCATAGGCCAGGTAACGGCAGGATGCTTCTAGCGCCGCTTTTACCGGACCCATTACGTTATAGTTGGGCACGACTTTGTTGGCGCCGTAGTAGCTCATCGCAAATAAGGTTCCGCCGTTCTTCATCAAGGGCGCCGCCAGCCGCGCCATGCGCACGAACGAGTGGCACGAGATATCCATCGCCTGCTTGAAGCCTTCAGTGGAACAATTAAGCAATCCGCCCTGCAAATCCTCTTTCGGCGCCCAGGCAATGGAATGCACGAGAATGTCAAGCCGGTTCCACTTCTTGCGGATTATCTCAAAAACCGCCTCCAGCTCGCCGGGACGGGCCACGTCGAGCGGCATAAAGATCGGGGTGCCAAGCTCTTTCAGCAGCGGCTCTACATACGTCTTCGTTTTTTCATTTATATAGGTGATCGCCAGATCCGCACCAAGCTCCTGAAACGCTTTCGCGCAGCCATATGCGATTGAATTCTGGTTGGCGATACCGACAACTAATGCCTTGCTCCCTTTCAGTACCGGTCGTGGAATTTGAAGTGACATTCTACGATTCTCCTTGGATTTGTATGTGGGGCGGCGCCGCGACAGGTCCCACTTCGGAAACCAAAAAGCTCCGCTGCACAATTGCGCGAATAGAACGCGCTATTTTCTGTGTCACGCCGGGACACCCCTCGAACTTGTTCTCAGTAACGCGCTGGTATGGCGGGCAATCATTAACTCCTCGTTGGTCGGAATAACCCAGACACTAACCCGGCTCGAATCCACGCTGATGCGCGGTCGACCAGAGTCATTGGCCGCTAAGTCAAGCCCCACGCCAAGCCACGCGGCTTCGCCGCAAACACGCTCGCGGATTGCCTTGGCGTGCTCGCCGATGCCGCCGGTAAACACCAGCGCATCGAGGCCGCCCAGCGCGGCGGCCAGCGAGCCCAGTTCTCGCGTAATACGATATACGAACAGATCGATCGCAAGCTTTGCGCGCGGATCACTGCTTGCCAATAGCGCTCGCATGTCGCTCGAAATTCCGGACACGCCGAGTAGTCCTGACTGCTGATAGATCAGCTTTTCGATTGCGCGCGCGTCCATTTTCAGTTCGTCCATCAGATAAAGCATCACGCCGGGGTCTATGGTCCCGCAACGCGTACCCATCGGCAGGCCGTCTACTGCAGTGAATCCCATCGTGCTCGCGATACTTTTTCCGGCCTTGATCGCGCACATGCTGGCTCCATTGCCAAGATGTGCGACCACGACGTGGCCGGCTGCCGCCTTTGCATCGAGGCGCGGTAATGTGCTGGCGATGTACTCGTAGGACAAGCCGTGAAAGCCGTAGCGGCGCACTCCGCGGTCGGTAATGGATCGCGGCAGCGCGAATGCCTGCGCAACTTCGGTTTGCACACGATGAAACGCCGTGTCGAAACACGCCACTTGCGCCAATTGTGGCATGCGCTCGAAGACGAATTTAATGGGCGCCAAGTTGTGCGGCTGATGCAGCGGCGCAAGCGGTATCAATTTTTCGAGCTTCGCGACGACTTGCGAATCAAGCAGCACTGGCTTGGAAAATTCGAGCCCGCCGTGCACCACTCGGTGACCCACCGCGACCGGGCGGTGGTTTTCACGACGCTCACGTAAAAAATTGACCAAGTACTCAATTGCGCCATCATGGCCAAGGCGCGTGCCTTCATCCCATGCGTAGGCACCGATGCTCGCGCCGGCCGCATCCCTGGCGGCAAATCGCGGCGCGGTGTAGAGCCCCTCAATTTGGCCGCCGAAACTAAACGCGGGCTCTGGTCCTTGGTCGACAAACACCGAGAACTTGATGCTCGACGAGCCTGCGTTTAAAACTAGAATCGCGTCGGTCACTACTTCACCAAAGCTCTTTGCCGCCTCGGTCGCGACGGGCTTTGGCCAGCAGTGCGGCGACCGCGCATGAGGCAAGCCGTGTTAGCACAGAATCGGCGCGGCTGGTCAGGATGATTGGCACGCGCGCACCGAGCACGATGCCTGCCGCGTCCGCGCCTGCGAGAAATGTCAGGCTCTTCGCCAGCATGTTGCCGGCCTCGAGGTCCGGCGCAACCAGCACGTTGGCGCGGCCGGCGACCGGCGAATCTATTTTCTTGATTTGCGCAGCCTCCGGGCTGATCGCGTTATCGAGTGCAAGCGGGCCATCGAGCAGCGCGCCGGTAATCTGTTTGCGGTCCGCCATCTTGCAAAGCGCCGCCGCTTCCAGTGTCGATGGCACGTCGGGATTCACCGTCTCCATCGCCGATAGAATCGCGACCCGCACTTCTGGCACGCCTAGATCATGCGCGAGGTCAATCGCGTTTTGCACGATGTCTATCTTGTCCTTGAGCGTGGGTACGATATTGACCGCTGCATCCGTTATAATCAGCACGTCTGCATAGGTGGGCACATCCATGATAAAACAGTGGCTGATGCGCCGGGGGGTGCGCAGGCCAGTATCGCGCTTGACTACCGCGCCCATCAGCTCGTCAGTGTGGAGACTGCCTTTCATAAGGGCCTCCGCCTTGCCTTGGCGCACCAGTGCCACCGCCGCGGCAGCCGAGGCTTCGCTATCCGGCACATCCACCATTTCAAACTTTGAAATGTCGATCCCATGCTGCTTTGCCGTAGCCTCGATACGCGCGCGGGGCCCGAAGAGGATCGGCGCGATCAAGCCGGCTCTGGCCGCCTCAGCGGCTGCCGTCAGGGAACTCTCATCGCATGGGTACGCAACAGCGGTCGGCGTGGGTGGCAGGGATTTGCAGCGCGCGATCAGTCGCTCGTATTTCTCGTGCTTGCGATTCACTTAGAGCCGCCCTTTCCGCGCGTAACAACGCTCAGGCGACGTTGACCTTGGGGTGGCGACTTCACACCGCCACCCGTCGCGCCCAGCACCGAGCGGATGCGTTCGACCATGCCCATCTGCTCCGCGGTAGGCTTGATCTCCTGAAGAACGCGTCGGTCAGCAAGCAGCCGATCGAGCAGCGTAAGCAGTCGTTCGCGATCCACGGGCTCGCTAAGCAGCTGCGGTAAAGTCTCAATCGCTCGGTCGGGTTCGTAGTGCGCGACGATTTCCTGCTCGCCCCGAATGCGACGCGCCTGGTCGAGCGGCAGCGAAGGCACGAAGTCAGCGTAATCCTTCGCCAACTCCTGGCGCAGCATCAGTCGTGACAGCGGCAAGCTGCCTTTGGGGCGCACCAGGTAATCCACTCGCGCAAACGCCTCGGCGTAGCCACCCTCCGCGATAGATGCGAGCGCATCTTTTACGAATGGCAGCTCGCGCGGATCCGCGGTGCTTTGCGCGGCGTGCTCTTCCGCTTCATACTTGTCGGCAAGGTAGAATGAGAACATGCTGCCGTAGGTTTGGAAGAACGCAGCTTCGCTTACCGCGTCTCGCATTGCGCGGTAAAAATCAAGCGAGGCGCTGACCAGTTCCGCCATCATTTTCTCGATTTTGCGCACAGCGTTGTCCGTTCCCACCGCTTTGCGCTGGGACTTGACTGCATTCGCCGCGGGAGGAAGCCAGGTCAGCCACGGATTTGTATCGGAAAATGCCCAGCGCTGGAAACGCAGTGGATGGAATTCGCGCGAGAGCTTCGCGGTGAACTCATTTGAGAGGGATTGAATCAGCGGCTGCGCGAAGAGTTCATAAGCACGCTGATTGAACTCCGACACTTGCGCTACAGCCTCGAACGGCTTTTCGTCGGCACGTTTCAGACGGTTGAGACGCGCGACGACGTCTTCCAGCCGATGCTCACGGAACTCGACTTGGTACTCAGTTTGCTGCTTATCGCCCTTCCGTTCGGTGATTTCCATTCCGTATAGACCCGGTGGCAGCACCTCTACCGCTTTCAACACCGAAACAATCTGGGCATGTTCTTTTTTCGCGACTTTTCCTGAGACGAAGATCCCAAGGTGTCCGACGTCCTGGTGCAGCAGCCCGATGATCACCTGGCCGCGTGCTTTGATTTCTTCGGTGCTGCCGTAGACATCCGCTACCCAGTTGAATGCCTGTTGCGGCGGCGTGATGTTGTCGCCCATCGAGGCAAACAGAATGATCGGCGACTTGATTTCGCGCAGATCAAAAACCTTGCCGCCCCGTGCGGGTGTTTCGCCGGACCAGAGCTTGTTGCCGACGAAAAGATTGCGCGTTATCCATTCAATCTCCTGCCGGTTCATCAGATAGAAGCCGCCCCACCAGCGCTCAAACTCAAGAAAGCGCGGCGGCTCGGTGTCAATGTTGGCGAACACGTGATAATACTTGTCCCAGAAGGTATTGGCCGGATTCAAATTCTCCATATTCTGGACAAGATACGCGCCATCGAATATCCCGTCGCCAATATCCGCCGTGAGCGAGGCGAGCCACGACCCGCCGAGCATGCCGCCCGCGTATCGCATCGGGTTGTCGCCTTCGCCTTCACGCCACGCGCCGCCCCAGTAGGACATCGGCGCGCCGTTGATCACAATCGGGCCGGTATCGTCCGGATCGGACGCCGCGAGCATCATCGCAGCCCAGCCTCCCTGGCAATTGCCAACAATGGCTGGCTTCGCGCTTTTCGGGTGCAATTCGCGCACCTTGTGCACGAATTGTTGCTCCGCGGTGCATACGTCGAGCAGCGTTTGCCCCGGCTCCGGTTCGGGAAAAAAGATCACGAAGTAGACCGGATGTCCATCGCGCAGCGCGACGCCCACCTCCGAATCGTCCTTGAAGCCGCCGATGCCGGGACCGTGTCCGGCGCGCGGGTCGATGATGATGTACGGCCGCCGTTTCGCATCCACTGTCACGCCTTGTGGCGGGACGATCCGCACCAGCGCATAGTTGACCGGCTGCTTGAAGGTACGGCCATCGAGCACCATTTCGTATGCAAAGTGCAAGACGGGCGGCAGGCCTTGCTGGACGTGCTCCAGATAATTGTTGCCACGTTGGCGCAGCGTATCGCAAAACAGCACCGAGCGCTGCCACGTATCGATCGAATACTGGTACCAGTCGGTCCAGATATTCCACGCATTGACCGGCTTCGCCGTGAGGTCGGCAACGTGTTCGTTGTAGGCTTTCTGCACCCGCTCTTTGAACTGGTCCTGCGCGATCTTCACACGTTTCTGAAAAAGCCGCGCAACCTTGCCAGAAAGGTCGTAACTGCGTGAAACTTGGGCACCGGCATCCATGAACTAGCCTCGACAGGGAAAAAAGATAATTCGAAGTTTACTTTGCTGTTGCAA